>JBDQLO010000166.1:0-3133 GCA_040262735.1 Fluviibacter sp. | reverse complement strand
ATGCGGTACACGATGAGCGCACCTAGGAGGAACAACAAGCGGCGCTTGAGTTCTCCGTGTTTGCTACCCTGCGTGAGTGCGTTTTGTTGCATGTCCGATCTATTCCTAATTACTCAGCAGCCGCTTCAACGGTGCCGCCAGCTGCTTCGATCGCCGCCTTGGCGCCTTTGGTGGCGGTGATGCCCTTCAGAACAACCTTGCGGCTCAGCTCACCCTTGAGGATGACCTTGGCAGCCAGTGCCAGCGTCGAAACAACGCCACACTGCTTGAGCACAGCCAAGTCAATCTCATCGACCGGGATGGCTTGCAGATCGCTCAGACGAATCTCAGCAACACGGGCACGCGTCAGCGAAACGAAGCCACGCTTCGGGAGGCGACGATGCAGCGGCATCTGGCCGCCTTCGAAACCCACCTTGTGGTAGCCGCCGGTACGCGACTTCTGACCTTTGTGGCCACGGCCCGAGGTTTTGCCCAGACCGCTGCCGATACCACGACCAACACGCTTGGCAGCGTGTTTGGCACCGGCACCGGGTTTAATGGTATTGAGTTCCATAACCTTATCCTTAGACGCTTTCGCTCTTAACGAGGTAGCGCACTTTGGTGATCATGCCGCGCACGGCCGGAGTATCCTCCAGCACGGCGGACGAGTTCAGGCGGCCCAGACCCAGACCACGCACGGTGGCGCGGTGGTCCTGCTTGGTGCCGATGATGCTCTTGACGAGCGTAACCTTGAGTTTCTTGTTCGACATGGTTTACCCCAGAATCTCTTCAATGGTCTTGCCACGCTTGGCCGCCACTTCCGACGGTGTATTCATGGACTTCAGACCATTCAGGGTGGCACGAATGACGTTGTACGGGTTGGTCGAGCCAAGGCACTTGGCCACGACGTTGGTGATACCGACAACTTCAAACACATTACGAACGGCACCACCGGCGATGATGCCCGTACCTTCCGGTGCCGGTTGAATCAGTACCTTGGCTGCGCCATGACGGCCAACCAGCGTGTGCTGAACGGTACCGTTCTTGAGCGAGACCTTAAACAGGCGGCGACGGGCTTCTTCCATGGCCTTCTGAACGGCCAATGGCACTTCACGTGCTTTACCCTTACCCATACCGACACCACCATCGCCATCACCGACCACGGTCAGTGCGGCAAAGCTCATGATGCGGCCGCCTTTGACGGTCTTGCTGACGCGGTTGATGGCAACCATCTTCTCGCGCAGGCCAGACTCATCACGCTCTTCAGCCTGCTGCGGTTTGCGACTTTGTGCTTTCGCCATAGTTATCCTCGATTCCTGCGCGGCTTAGAACTTAAGACCGTTTTCACGGGCAGCTTCAGCCAGAGCCTTAATACGACCGTGGTATTTGAAACCCGAACGATCAAAGGCAACTTGTTCGACACCGGCTTTGCGGGCGCGTTCAGCAACCAGCTTGCCCACCGTCGTAGCGGCAGCAACGTTGCCACCATTAGGGATGTCTTTACGGACATCCGCTTCAACGGTTGAGGCCGCGGCCAGCACTTTGCCACCGCAGGCCGAAATGACCTGGGCGTAGATGTGCTGGTTGGTGCGGAACACGCTCAGGCGAACCGCCTTCTGCTCGGCGATGCGGGCGCGTGCCTGACGGGCACGGCGCAAACGCGTTTGTTTTTTATCTTTCATGGGGCACCCTTACTTCTTCTTGGTTTCCTTGAGGATGACGACCTCATCGGCATAGCGCACACCCTTGCCCTTGTAGGGCTCTGGCTTACGGTAGGCACGAATTTCGGCAGCAACCTGACCAACCTGTTGCTTATCGATCCCCTTGATCACGATTTCGGTTTGCGACGGGGTTTCCACTTTGACGCCTGCAGGCATCTTGTGGGCAACCGGGTGCGAAAAACCGAGCGACAGATTCAGCGTGTCACCCTGCGCCTGGGCGCGATAACCCACACCGACCAGGGTCAATTTCTTTTCGAAACCCTTGGAGACGCCATTGACCAGATTGGCCAGCAGCGCACGAGTCGTACCCGAGAGGGCACCTGCGTTGACGGCGCCGGCGACAGCCTTGACCTGCAGGGCGGCACCTTCCTGAACGACTTCCACCGCGGCGTTACGGGTCAGGGTCAGGGTGCCCAGCGGCCCCTTGACACTGATCTGCGCACCGGCGAGGTTCACTTCAACACCTTGCGGCAGGGCGACGGGATTCTTTGCGACGCGAGACATATCGAATCCTCCCTTAGGCCACGTAGCAGAGCACTTCACCGCCGACATTGGCGACACGGGCGTTACGGTCGGTCATGACACCCTTCGGGGTCGACACAATCGCAATACCCAGGCCGTTCATGACGCGGGGAATCTCAGCAGACGGCTTGTAGACACGCAGGCCAGGACGCGAAACGCGTTCAACGCGTTCAATCACCGGGCGACCAGCGTAGTACTTCAGACCAATTTCCAGTTCCGGCTTGGCAGCTTCACCACGCACGGCAAAATCCTCAACGTAACCTTCATCCTTGAGCACTTTTGCAATGGCCACTTTCAGCTTCGAGGAGGGCATACGCACCACCAGCTTTTGTGCCATTTGCGCATTGCGGATGCGGGTCAGCATATCGGCGATCGGATCACTCATTGCCATATCAAATCCTCCTGCTTACCAGCTGGCCTTGATCACGCCAGGGATTTCTCCCTTGAAGGCGAGCTCACGGATCTTGTGACGGCACAGACCAAACTTACGGTACGTACCACGGGGACGACCAGTCAGCTCGCAACGGTTGCGAGTGCGGGTCGGGTTTGCGTTGCGCGGCAGTTGCTGCAGCTTCAGGCGCGCCTCATAACGCACTTCGTCGCTTTGCGACTGGTCGTTGATGACGGCTTGAAGGGCTTCGCGCTTTTTAGCGAATTTCGCGACGAGGGCACGACGCTTCGCTTCACGATTGATCAGGGCTAGTTTTGCCATAATCGCCTCAATTCTTGAAAGGGAACTTGAAAGCGGACAGCAGGGCTTTCGCTTCGCCGTCGGTCTTCGCGGTGGTCGTGATGCTGATATTCATCCCGCGCAGCGCATCGATCTTGTCGTACTCGATTTCCGGGAAAATGATCTGCTCTTTGACGCCCATGTTGTAGTTGCCACGACCATCAAAACCCTTGGCCTGGAT
>JBDQLO010000165.1:0-3154 GCA_040262735.1 Fluviibacter sp. | reverse complement strand
TTGGCATGGATTTAGTGGTTTCATTTCAGAACCATGGGATATAAAATGGCACCATCTAAAACTCATTCTCAGACCGCCATGATCGAGCACTCCAAACAAGCAGGCGAGCTCGCCAAAGACCCGGCCTCGTATTCACTCATCACCTACGGATGGGTTTTTGCTTTGGCAATGTTAGGGGGCGTGGTGAATTTTATGAGAAAGCTGCAAAAGGGGCATGTGCGTGCCTTCAATGTCGTCGAGTTCATCGGCGAACTGGTCACAGCGGCATTTTCCGGCGTCCTGACATTCTGGCTTTGCGAGCACTCGCAGATGTCGCCGCTTGTCACCGCGGCGCTCGTCGGGATCAGCGGCCACATGGGAAGCCGCGCCCTGTTTATGATGGAAGACTGGATTAAAAACCGCTTCCCAATGGACACGGATCAAAAATGATTAACTCCCGCAAGATCGAAGACCTGCATCCACACGTCGCCTCACTCTGCCGCAAGTTTATTGAGCGGTGCAAAGAAGCCGGTGTGGACGTGCTTGTGACCAGCACCTACCGCGACCACGAAAGCCAGAACGCGCTATACGCACAGGGCCGCACGGCGCCTGGCAAGATCGTCACCAAGGCCAAGGGCGGCCAAAGCTTCCACAATCACAAAGTCGCTTTCGATGTAGTTCCGCTAGTCAACGGCAAGGCGATCTGGAACGACGAGGGGCTATGGCGCAAGATCGGCCAGATCGGACAAGAAGTAGGCCTCGAATGGGGCGGCAACTGGAAATTCCAAGACAAGCCGCATTTTCAATACACAGGCGGCCTTACGCTCGCAGACTTCCAGGCGGGCAAGGCGCTGACGGAGACGGTATGATCCCGTTTACTACCAAACAGATCGCCATTGCTGTTGCTGTGGCTGGCCTGTTCCTCTCCGGCTGGATGGTGCGCGGCTGGTACGAGGGATCAAAAGACGCCGACCGCCTCGAGGCGGAAGCGCAGACCCGCGGGCTGATGGGCGAGCTCGCCAACAAGGTCTCGGAGTCAACCGAGACTGCTATTCAGGGGATCAGAGTTGAAAACCGGATTATCTACAACGAAGTGCAAAAAGAGATTCTTCGCGAGCCTGTGTATCGGGATTGCGTGTTGCCTGATGCAGGGGTGCGCGCAGCCAATCAAGCGCGTCGTGGAGCCGCCGCCGGCCAATCTGACGGCAAAGTGCCCGCCGGCTCCGCTGCTGCCAGATAAGGCCAACATGGGCGACCTGCTGGCCGCCGACATCGAGCTCGCCGGACTTTACCGCGAGTGCGCCGAACGACACGCTGGCCTGGTGATGTGGACAGAACACGTCACCGCCGCCGAATGATCTTCTCCAGCCGTGCCTCCTCGCGGCTTTGCACCTGCCTCGCGGCGGGTGCTTTTTTCGGTGGGGCATGACACAGGCATTGTCCGGCTTGGTATAATGACGCCTCGGGAAAGCGGATGCTGTGTATGTAATTGTAAAGCCGAGAGGTGATAACACAGACGCAGCGAGTACCTGACGCCTCGGAAAGACGAGGGCTAACACGCATGATCCTTGGCGTTTTCAACCAAAGGGGTTTGGTGCGTCAAAGAAGAAGTGTCAGGGATCAGTCGTGTTGGCAGAGCCAACGAGGTGCCGTCTGGCACATGCGGGGCCGGTAGACCGGCCGCCATTTCCTTGCCATGTCTCCGGCATGGTTCGACCCCGATGCGACAGGGTAATGTGCTCAAGTTGCCGACTGGCCGGCGTAAGCGGCCATTTTCATTTGCACGTCAGCGCCATATCGAACCACGGCCAGCCATTGTACTTGTCGCCCTTGCCTTTGAGATTCGTGTAACGGCGCATCATGTTGTAGTCCCGGTGGCCGGATATGAGCACCGATGGTTCGATTTTACAACCGTTGGCCTTCCTTTTTCCCGGCGCTGAAGGCCTTGCTCGCCAGCTTCTTGACGGCTTCGATCTGCTCTTGCGTCAGGTCTTCGAGTTGCCACGGGAGCGGCGTCTTCTGCCAGAAGTCCTTAAACTCCATGGTCGCCTCCGTGCACGCAGCCCAGGCACCCTTGGTGGTCGTGCCAGGCACGGCATACGTCGTGCTCGATCCACTCCGACTCAATCCGCTCCAAGACGACATAGAACGTGCCGTCTGGCCGATAAATCCGGTTGGGGGCGTAGTAGAACGCGCCCTTGCGGGACGGGTGATTGTTGCACTTATATCGCCAATCGGGGCCGATCTTGGTCTTCTCGTGAACCGGTGGATTGTCCTGCCGGCCGGCCGGTAGATCATTCTGCATGGTGCGCGCCTCCGCAGTCTCGAGCGTCGGCAGGCGGCGTGCAAGTATGGATGCCTTCCCAAACGCCATTCTTATCGCCTACGCGCTTGCCGCAGCGTTCGCAGAAATACCGCTCCTGCTTCATAGGCTCGGCTACCATTTTGCCGGTGTCGGCAATATGATCTATCGGTTTGCCGCCTCCGGCAAAGGCATCGCAATCCGGTAAAGGAGTCCAATACTCCAAACATGCGGTGCATTCACATAATCTGTGCGGCGGGTGTGGGTCATTGAGAACAATTGATTGCTCTGCCCGCGCCTCGCGGATGACAGTCAGAGCTTCGTCATACAGCTTTATGTCGTCTGCACGGGTGGTCGATACCTTGGCGAGGGCTACCGCCGCGTCTGCCAGGTGCAATGCTCTTGTTATGATGTTCATTTCAATACCTCAATTCATTGAACTACGGGCTAGTTTGACGGTGATGTAGAACTCACGGCCTTTGTGCTTTGCCCACAAATCAAACTGGCTAAACCCTGCACCGGTATCTACCGGCCTGTTGGTTTCTCGGCGTAGCACGCGTTCAAGCATCTTGCCGAAGTCAAAAACAGCATTGCTTGGCGGCTCGTCTAATTGCCCAACCAATTCATCAAATGCTTCAGCTGTTTTGTTCATTCATCTTCCCCTTCGGCGGCGTCTTCGTACCATGCCCGTGCACGAGCCTGCTGGTTCTGCTGCTGGCTCTGCGGGAGAAATCCGGCCTTGGGCGCCTGCGCTGGGTTCGAGGATGTCGTTGTGCCAATGAGGTTGTATGTCTGGTCGTAGTAGTAGGTCACGCCACCGGGCACGGTGACGGCGGAGCCTATCGGCGTGCCTGTCGTGCTCCACATGTACGT
>JBDQLO010000164.1:0-3195 GCA_040262735.1 Fluviibacter sp. | reverse complement strand
TGTGCGAGATCCCTTTGCCACCATCCCCGCGACACGCCGCCTGCTCGAGTACTTTTTCCGCTGCCATTGTGAGTTTTCCCGAATCGACCCACGTCGCGAAAAGCTACCCAAGTTGGGCCACTTCGGTTTTTTCCACAGCCGGTTCCAGAGTTCGCTCTGGCCCAAAAGTCTGGAGTGGCTTTCAACGGGTCACAATCCCTGGTCAACCAGTTACCGCTGGCCGCGCGATAATACGTCATGAACGACTGTACTGAACTGCAACCCGGCACCGCAGCATTTCGACGAGCGAACTGGGCGTTGATTCTCGGTGGCTTTGCTTGCTTTACGTTGCTCTACGGCACGCAACCGATACTGCCGCAGTTCACTGAGGCCTTTGGCATCTCACCCACCATGGCCAGTCTGGCGGTCTCTGCAGGCACGCTCACCCTGTCGATCCTGCTCATTCCCCTGAGCCTGTTGTCAGACCGCTTTGGCCGTGTGCCGCTGATGAAAGCGTCGTTGCTGGGGGCAACGCTTTTTGCCGCACTCTCTGCGCTGGCACCCGATTTTGAATGGCTAATCCTATCCCGCGCCGGCGTTGGTGCCTGTATCGCCGCCCTGCCCGCCGCCGCCATGGCGTATCTGGGCGAAGAAATTGCACCCGAGGCTCGTGGCCGCGTCATGGGCATGTACATCGCCGGTAACGCACTTGGCGGCATGTTCGGTCGTTTTCTTTCCGCGCTCGTCGCCCAGTTCAGCAGCTGGCACTTCGGACTAGCAGCCCTCGCCCTGGTCGGCGTCGTTTGCACGCTGGTGTTCTGGAAAATGCTGCCACCCGCGCAACATTTCAAATCGCGCTCCATGGCACCCGGTGTCCTCTGGCGAGACCTCGTGCAGATCTATCGCGATCCGGGATTGCCCTGGTTATTCACCACCGCCTTTCTGATCATGGGCGCCTTCGTGAGTATCTACAATTACCTCGGCTTCCGGCTTAGCGCCGCACCCTACAATCTGGGGCCAGCGGCTATCGGTGCCATCTTTTTGCTCTACGCCGTTGGCAGCGCCTCCTCCGCACTGGCAGGGCATCTCGCTGATCGTTACGGGCGCAGTCTCATCATGCGTGGCATGATCCTCGCCATGGCCATCGGCGTGCTGGCCACCCTGGATAGCCACCTGGCCATCATCATTGGCGGATTGGCCGTGTTTACCTTTGGTTACTTCGCCACGCATGCCATCGCCAGCGGCTGGGTCGGCGCACGTGCCGGCGAACGACGCGGGCTGGTGTCAGCGCTCTATCTTTCCAGTTACTACCTGGGCAGCAGCTTTCTGGGCAGCACCTCGGGGCCGCTATGGACTTATTTTGCCTGGCCCGGCATGGTGGCCGGCCTCATGCTTTGCGTCACCTTGGTCTTTGGCGTTGCGCTCACCCTGACTCAGCTCGAACGCAGCGGCCGCTAGGCCGTCAGTTCAAGGGCCTATAAACACCGTTCACGGATTTCAGCGCGCCCACGGCAGATCCGCCTGCCGAAGGCATGCTTTATGCAATAAACTGACGCCCTTCTACGATTGATTTTGGCCAGTTTCCTATGAACCGTTTTTTGATCCTGATCACCACGTTGCTGGTCTGCCTGAGCATGACCTCGTGCGCCCGCACCAAAGTGACAAATCAGACCGATGACAGTATTACTTTTTCGTTTCCCAGCAGCCGTTATGGCACGGACGATGTCAAGGAAGACGCCGAGCGGTTTTGTCAAAAACGCGGCCGCAATGCCGAGCTGCGCGGCGACAAATTCTGTACAGCCAGTTGCCTCAGCTGTGCTCTGGAATGTCGCGCCACCTTCGTCTGCCGCTAAAGTCATTTCTGCATGATCACCCTGAAGAACATTACCCTCCGCCGCGGCGCACGGGTGCTCATTGACGACGCCTCTTGTGTCATCAACCCTGGGGAACGCGTCGGCCTCGTCGGTCGCAACGGCGCGGGCAAATCGACCCTGTTTGCCTTACTGAATGGCACGCTGCATGAAGACCGTGGCGACTTAACCATCCCGCCGCAATGGCGCATGGCGCAGGTCGCGCAGGATATGCCAGAAACCGATGACAGCGCCACGCGTTTTGTCATTGAAGGCGACACCCGTTTACTCGAGGCTGAAGCCGAGGTCGCCGCGGCCGAAGCCAGTGATGACGGTGAACGTATGGCCTATGCCTACACCCATCTCAACGATGTTGGGGCGCATGATGCGCAGGCGCGCGCGCAGGCCTTGATTCTGGGGCTGGGCTTCAAACCCGGCGAGCTCGATAAACCGGTCAATAGTTTCTCGGGGGGTTGGCGGATGCGGCTGCAACTCGCCCGAGCCTTGATGTGCCCGTCGGATCTGTTGTTGCTCGACGAACCGACCAACCACCTCGATCTGGATGCACTGGTCTGGCTCGAAGCCTGGCTCAAGCGCTACCCGGGCACCCTCATCGTCATTAGCCATGACCGCGAGTTTCTGGATGCCATTACCAACGTCACGATCCATATCGACCATGGCAAGCTGGTGCGCTACGGTGGCAACTACAGTGCCTTTGAAGACTTGCGTGCCGAGCAGCTTTCTATCCAGCAGGCATCGTTCGCCAAACAGCAGGAGAAAATTGCGCACCTGCAATCCTTCATCAACCGTTTCAAAGCCAAGGCCAGCAAGGCCAAGCAGGCTCAAAGCCGGGTCAAGGCCCTGGAACGCATGGAAAAAATTGCCCCCGTGCTGGCCGATGCCGAGTTCAGTTTTGCCTTTGAAGAACCCGGTTCGCTGCCTAACCCCATGCTCGCCATGGAAGATGCGGCTTTTGGTTACCCACCGCCGGCCGATGCTACACCGGGCTCACTCCCCACAATCATCGTGCAACACGCCAATCGCTCGGTGCTTGCCGGCCAACGCATCGGTATTCTTGGTGCCAACGGCCAGGGCAAATCCACCGTCGTTAAAACCATCGCCAAAGACCTGCCCGTTCAGGGCGGCACTATTACCGAAGGGCGTGGCCTGACGATTGGCTACTTCGCCCAACAAGAGCTCGATGTGCTCTCGGCCGACAGTTCGCCCCTGGAGCACATGATCCGTCTGGCCAAAGACGCGCTGGCCAGTGGCGTCACCGGCCGCGATACCCGCCAGCAAAGTCTGCGTACCTACCTAGGCACCTTCAACTTTACCGGCGATCAGGTCATGCAGGCCGTCGGTACCA
>JBDQLO010000163.1:0-3219 GCA_040262735.1 Fluviibacter sp. | reverse complement strand
GTCCACAAGGGACCAACACCGAAGTTGATGCCCAGAATGAACAGGGCATAACCGCCAAGCCCGACAAATGCCTGTTGGCCGACAGAAACCAGTCCGCCATAGCCAGCCAGCAGGTTCCACATTTGTGCCAGCGCGAGAAAATAGAAGATCTCCACCAGCAGGCGCATCGACGCGCGGTCGAAAAAGAACGGTCCGGCCATAAGCACGGCCAACAGGATCGCCCCGAAAATCGCACCAACTCGGCTCGCTCGCGTGGAACGGAGAACTGTGTAGGACGGGGTGTCAGTCATCGCGTGTTCTCGGGAACAGGCCGTTGGGGCGAATGACCAGTACAACAAGGAAGGCGATATGGCCCGCCAGAATCTGCCAGCCCGGATCGATCTTGGCGCCGATGTTCTGGGCCACGGCCAGAATGATGCCGCCTGCCAGGGTGCCCCAGATGGAGCCCAGGCCGCCGATGATCACGGCTTCGAAGGCGAACAACAGACGTGATGGCCCGATGGAGGGATCAAAGTTTGTGCGGATGCCCATGAACATGCCTGCGATTCCGACCAGAACCAGCGACAGGGCCATGGCGAGGGCGAAAATATACTTGTGATTGATGCCCATCAGCTGAGCGGTGTCCGCATCATCCGAGGTCGCGCGGAAGGCCCGCCCGATCTTGGTGCGGGTGAACAGCAGTTGGACCGCTGTAATCATTAGAACAGCCACGACAAAGACGATGAGCGGCAGCACGCCGATCTCCAGGCCATCTGTTACGACGATGCTCTGTATCTCGACCGGACCGGCCTGCAGGCGTTGTGTGTCGGCGGAGAAAATCTCCAGCATCAGGTTCTGCAGAATGATCGAAATGCCGAAGGTCACCAGAAGAGGTGGCAATAAATCGTCGCCCAGCGTGTAGTTCAGGATGCCGCGTTGCAGAAAGAAGCTGATAAGGAACATGATCGGCAGGACGGCAACGAGGCTGAAGAACGGGTTTACACCCGCCGTCTCGATGACGACCATGGCCACAAAGGCGGCCAGAACGATCAGATCGCCATGGGCAATATTGACCAGCCGCATGACTCCAAAAATGATCGCCAGACCTGCGGCAAACATGGCGTAGAGCCCGCCGGTCAGAACGCCTTGAATGATGGTGTTGGCCCATTCCAGCATGGTCAATCAGTGCCCAAAATATGCGCCCGCGATCTGTTCGCGGGTCAACTCGGTTGGCGCGCCGTTCAACGACACGCGTCCTTCCTGAAAACAGTACACTCTATCTGCGACGGCCAAGGCTTGGTTGATGTCCTGCTCCACCAAGATGAGGGATGTGCCGTCGTCCTTGATCGTGGGGAGGCTGGCATAGATGTCCTTGATGACGATCGGGGCAAGTCCCAGCGAGAGTTCATCAAACAGCAACAGATCAGGATTGGACATCAGGGCCCGGCCGATGGCGGTCATTTGCTGTTCGCCGCCGCTCAACGCGGTGCCGGGCACATTGCGCCGTTCGGCGAGTACGGGAAACAGGTCGTAGACACGTTCGAGCGACCAATTGCCGGGGCGTCCCAGATAGGCGCCCATCTGCAGGTTTTCCTCGACACTGAGGCTGCTGAAGAGTCGGCGCCCTTCGGGGACCATGGCAATGCCGAGATCGACAATGTTGGATGCGGCACGGCCTGCGATGGAGTTCTCCCGATAGGTCAACTTCTCGGATGATGAGGTGACAAGGCCAGTCAGCGCGCGAAGAAATGTCGATTTTCCTGCTCCGTTGGCACCAATGATGGCAATGGTTTCACCGTCTTCCAGACGAAAGTCGATGCCGAACAGCGCCTGGAAGTCGCCGTAGAACGCATGGAGGTTTTGGACATCCAGCAGGCTCATTCGACGTTGATCCCCATATAGATTTCCTGCACCGCTCGACTGTTGAAGACGGTTTGGGGGGCACCGTCGTCGAGCTTTTTCCCGAAGTTGATCACGATCAGCCGTTCAACCACGGACATGAGCGCGTGGACGATGTGTTCGATCCAGATGATCGAGACGCCGCTGGCATGGATGTTCTTGATGGTGTCCACGAGTGCGAGAACTTCGTGCTCGGTCAGGCCGCCGGCAATCTCGTCGAGCAACAGAAGTTTTGGATTGGTCGCCAGCGCGCGCGCCATCTCCAGGCGTTTGCGCTCCAGCAGAGTAAGCGAGCCGGCCAATGTGTTTGCCTTGTCCTCCAAGCCGGTGAGGGACAGGATTTCAACGCAGGGATCGTAGGATTCGACTTCGTTCTGCTTGCCCCCGAACGCTGCGCCCACCAGCAGGTTTTCAAACACCGTCATCCCGCCAAAAGGATGGGGGATTTGATAGGAGCGGCCCATGCCCGCACGACACCGGTCATGGGCTGACATGCGTGTGACGTCGTTCCCGTCGAAGCTGATTTGTCCTTTATCGGGCGTCAGGCCGCCGGTGATCAGGTTGAACAGTGTGCTCTTGCCGGCACCATTCGGGCCGATGATGCCCAGTGCTTCCCCGGCGTTCAACTCTGCACTGAAGTCATCGGTCACAAGGAGTGATCCGAAGCTTTTCGACAGATTGTTGATGCTGAGGATAACGGACATGGGTGGCCAGATGATTTCTGTTGGGGCCGTCTAAAGAAGAAACGGCAAGCATCCGGGACAGGACGCTTACCGCTCCGCAAACAACCGGGTTTGATTGAGGGGTTAGCTGAGCGGTGTCAGGTCACCACCAAGCGGGATGTTTGTCGCCTGTGCATTATCGACAATCACCAGGTCGTATTTGGATTTGTCGGCCTGGGCCTTCCACTGGCCACCGACCAGCGGGGTGCGACAAGCATTCTTCACAGGGTTGCGGCTGTCGCCGAACTTCCACGAAATCGGCCCGACGATCGATTCATAATTGGTGTTCTCGATCGCATTCAGGATGGCTTCGGGCTCACCCGGATCACCACAGCGTTTGAGCACGTCGATCGCGACTTCGATATTGGCATGCTTGAAGCCTAGCGGCTGGGTCCACTGGCGACCCGTTGCTGCCGTGTAGGCTGCGGCATATTGCGCAGAGGTCTGACCGGTCAGGTTCGACTTGAACGGATGAGAGGGTGACCACCAAACTTCAGCGGTCAGGCCGTCACCGCGTTCACCCAGCGCCTCAATGGCCGTCGGGAACAGCAGCGCTTTGGCCATGGTGGCGGCTTTGAGCTGTCGGGTCAGGCCTTGCTGTGCGGCCTGGGTCCAGAAG
>JBDQLO010000162.1:0-3220 GCA_040262735.1 Fluviibacter sp. | reverse complement strand
CGCGCGCCGCCAAGGCCAAGTAAGACATCCTTTACCAGAAGGATGCTCCCTCGGGAGCAGCGCCCGCAGCCCCAAGCTGCGGGCTTTTTTTCGCCCCTAGTTTTATGCTATCATTATGATTCTGTTGATTTTTTGGCGCCGGCAACACCCTGGTGATGGCGCCCTACCCGCCGCTTGAAGCTACCCCGCGTTTGTCGCGCTATCCTCCCCGCTGCGTTTTTGCTGCTGATCGGCCAACCGCTGGTCGGGCTGGCTGCGGATCAATCTACGGGAGTGGCCGCGCCCGAGAAATCCCCCATCAGCTGGGCGCGTGCTGTAAATACCCGCCCGGGGCGCGATGCGCCCGATCTGCTGGAGCGTCTGCGCGATGGGTTCGCCATGCCGGACCTGGATAACGAGCTGGTCCAGAAATACCAGAACTACTACATCAAGAATCCGGGGGCCATGAAGCGCCTGCTCGAAAACGGCCGCCGTTACGCCTATTACGTGCTGGAAGAACTCGAGCGCCGCGGCATGCCCAGCGAGCTGGCACTGCTGCCGATGGTAGAAAGCAGCTACAACCCGAAAGCACTCTCCCCGGCCCGTGCCGCCGGCCTGTGGCAGTTTATTCCGTCAACCGGTCGTAACTACGGTTTAAGCCAGTCGTGGTGGGAAGACAATCGCCGCGATGTGGTGTCCTCCACGGGGGCCGCGCTCGACTACCTGTCGTACCTATTCAGCCTGATGGGCGATTGGCATCTGGCGCTGGCCTCGTACAACTGGGGCGAAGGCGCCGTTGGTCGCGCGGTGGCCAAGAACCAGGCCCAGGGCTTGCCGACCGGCTACGACGACATCCGGATGCCGGCCGAGACCAAGAACTATGTGCCGCGCCTGCAGGCCATCAAGAATATTCTGCGAAATCCGCAGCTGGTTTCGCAGATGGGGCTGCCGGTTCTACCGAATCGCCCGTACTTCGAATCAGTCGCGCTGTACGGCAAACATATCGATCTCGACACCGTGGCCAAACTGGCCAATATTAGTGTCGATGAAGTGAAGGCACTCAATCCGGAACACTATCGCCCGGTGATGAAGGTTGAAACGATCAATCTGCCTAAAGATCGCGTCTCGCAATTCAAGACCAACCTCAACAATTACCAAGAGACTGAGAAGCCGCTCTCGAAGTGGGCCGCGTACACGGTGCAGCCCGGAGAAAAGCCGGCCAGCATTGCCGACAAGTTCAAGATGTCGTTGTCGCAACTGCAGGAGGCTAATGGCGTTTCGCTCAAATCACTGAGCAAACCGGGGCAACCGCTGCTGGTGCTCACCGAGGGTGGCGAGCTGCCGAAGGGCGCGGCACCCGTTTCGGAAATGAACGACAACACGCCGGTGGCGGTGCCCGAAGACGACAAACCGTCGAAGACAGCGGCAAAAGCCGATAAGCCGGGTGCCAAGGGTAAAGGCAAAGACAAAGACAGCGGCAAGGCCAAATCCGGCAAGTCTGCAGCGTCTGACAAGGGCAGCAAGTCGGCCAGAGAACCGAGCGCTACCAAGGCCCCGACCAGCAAATCCACGAGTAGCAAATCAACCAGCAGCAAGCGCTCTGACAAAGCCACGAGCCCAAGCACGGGCAAGGCGGCTTCCACAAAACCCGCGGGTAAAGCCGACAGCAAGAACCCATCGAAACGCTAAGCCGGTGGGGTTAGCGGATCACCGGTACGGACGCCAACAGGGCCCGGGTGTAGGCATGCTGGGGGCGTTCGAAGATATCCCGCGTTGGGCCGCTTTCGACGATACGACCCGCCTGCATCACGGCCACCCGATCGGCCAGATAACGGACAACGCCAAAGTTATGCGTAATAAACAGGTAGGCCATGCCCGTTTCGGCCTGCAGCGCTAGCAATAGATTCAGAATCTGCGCCTGGACCGAGACATCCAGTGCCGAGGTCGGTTCGTCACAAATCAGCACCGCCGGGTTCACGGCCAGGGCCCGGGCAATGGCGATCCGCTGGCGTTGCCCCCCCGAAAATTCATGCGGGTAACGATCCAGTGCATCGGCCGCCAGACCCACCCGTTCGAGCAAGGTACAAAGGGCGGCATCGGTCGTGGTTTCGGGTGCCAGGCCCAGTGCCCGCGGGCCCTCGGCCAGAATGGTGCGGATGCGTTGGCGCGGATCCAGCGAGGCAAAGGGATCCTGAAACACCATCTGCACGTTGCGTCGCCAACCGGTCGGCGGGCGAACCCCCTGCCCGGCAATGGGCGTGCCTTGCAGGGCAATCTCACCGGCACTGGGGGCAAGCAGACCCAGAATGGCGCGCGCCGTTGTGGTTTTACCGCACCCCGATTCGCCGACCAGCGCCAGTGTTTCACCCGGTTTGAGTTGCAGGCCGACACCATCGACAACCGGTTTTTCAGGGAGCTTGCTGCCCCACCAGCGCGAGAGCGGCCAGGGCCAGGCACCGCGCGATGTGTCATAACGCACCTGCAGATCGCGCACGTCTAGCACCGGTGTGTCGGCAAAGGCACCGCGTCTGGGGTTCGAACCGGATCCACCATAATCGGTCATCGCCTCATCGCCGGCGCGCCAGCACAGCACCTGATGCGGCACCGGGCCGGCGGGGTGCGCTGCCGGCATGGTTACCTGTGGAGGCGACTCGACCAGACAGTGTGGCTCTTGGTCGGCACAGCGCGGGGCAAAGCGACAGGTCATCGGCCACTGACCCAGCGACGGTACGCGGCCGGGGAGTTGCAACAACGATTGGCCGTGCCCTGCCCGTTCGGGCAAGGCGGCGAGCAGCGCGCGGGTATACGGGTGTGCCGGCTGGTGCAGCACATCGGCCACGGCCCCGCTCTCGACAATCTGACCGGCATACATCACCGCCACGCGGTCGGCACGCGAGGCCACGACCGCCAGATCATGTGTGATCAACAGCACGCCCATCTGCCGCTCCTGCTGCAAGCGCCGGATCAGATCCAGAATCTGCGCCTGCAGCGTGACATCCAGGGCTGTTGTCGGTTCGTCCGCCAGCAGAATCTGCGGGTCACCGGCTAAGGCCATGGCGATCATGGCGCGCTGTTTCATGCCGCCCGAAAGCTCGAAGGGATACGCGGCGGCGGCCTTGTCGGGGTCGGGCAAGCCCACCTGATCGAGTAAGACACGAACTTCGCGCTGCGTGGCCTGCGGATCCAGGCCGCGATGCAGACGAATCACTTCGGCAATCTGCTCGCCGATGCGCATTACCGG
>JBDQLO010000161.1:0-3223 GCA_040262735.1 Fluviibacter sp. | reverse complement strand
GTTCGACGAACGTGACCCGGCCGTGAAGATGCTGCTCGAGCGTGCGATCGAATCCTGCAACAGGGCCGGCAAGTACATCGGCATCTGTGGTCAGGGTCCGTCGGATCACCCGGATCTGGCCGAATGGCTGACCGAGAAGGGGATCACCAGCCTGTCGCTGAACCCCGATACCGTCGTTGAGACCTGGCAGCAGATCGCCAAACGCGCATGAATCGAATGCGTCTCGACTTGCGCTGACGCATGACGACTCATGCATTACCAAGAGGTGTCCGCCAGGACGCCTCTTTTTTTTACCCGTGATGCTTGAAGCGGGGTAGTGTAAGCTTCCAGCGTATGGCAATCAGCCGTACAGCGATGCAAACGGCGATACCGACCCAGGCGGCCAGGGTGGCATGGACGCCAAGTGCATCAAGAATGATCAACGTCATCGCACCAATCCAGGCGGCGGTGGCGTACAACTCGCTGGAGAAAACGAGCGGCACTTCGTTAATCATCACATCACGAAGCAGGCCACCAAAAACCGCCGTCACCACGCCCAGCAGGCTGGCCGTCAGCCAGGGCATGTTCCAGTCCAACGCCACTTGAGTGCCAACGATCGAAAACAGCGCAAGACCGACCGCATCGGGGATGAGAAACAGGTTTTCGGGTAAGTGGCGAACACGGGTGATAAAAAAAGTCAGTGCTGCAGTGACCACCGTGAACCAGAGATAGGTCTCGTCGGCCATCCAGAACACGGTGCGTCCCAACAAAAGATCGCGGACTGTGCCGCCACCCAATGAGGTGGCGACCCCGGCCATCAGTGCACCAAATAGATCGACCCCTTTGTCGCGGGCGACCATAACGCCGGTCAGTGCACACGTGATCGATGCTGCGAGCCCCAAGCCATAAATCAATGCGTCATTGGCTTGCACCAGTTGATCGGGAATCAACATCGTTCGTCCTTCTATCGAACCTGGGTCTTGAGCAGGCGGCCCTGCTCGCGCTTCCAGTCTTTTTCTTTTTCGCTGTCACGCTTATCGTGCAGTTTCTTGCCCTTGGCCAGGCCAATCTGTGCTTTGATCCGCCCCTTGCTGTAATGCAGATCAATGGGCACCAGCGCGAACCCGGCACGCTCTACCTTGCCAATGAGGGTGTCAATTTCCCGACGGTGCAGCAGCAGCTTACGGGTGCGGGTAGCATCCGGCCTGACGTGGGTTGATGCCGAAATCAGGGGGGTGATGTGCATACCGATCAGATAGAGCTCGCCGTCCAGAACGACAACATAGGCCTCCTTGATCTGCACGCGACCGGCCCGAATCGCCTTGCACTCCCAGCCCTCCAGCGACACGCCTGCCTCGAATTGTTCTTCGATAAAGTACTCGTGAAAGGCTTTTTTATTAGAAACAATACTCATACGGCGGAGGGAGTGGGGCTAAAGCCTGCTTTTCGCTAGAATACGGCATTCTAACAATCTCCTTCACTATTGCAGCCATGGCGCTCGTCGAGAAAACCGTTCTGATCGAACATACACCGGCAGAAATGTACGCGCTGGTGGACGATGTTGATCGCTATACCGAGTTTTTGCCCTGGTGCGCCAAGGCCGAACTCAAGTTTCGTGACGAGCAGAAGACGGTGGCGACGTTGCATATCGACTTCCTCAGCGTGAAATCGCATTTTACGACCGAGAACACCAAGCAGTTCCCGACTGAAATGACCATGAAACTGGTGGATGGCCCCTTTCGTCGCTTTGATGGCACATGGCATTTCAAGCCTCTGGGGGAGAATGCCTGCAAGATCGAGTTTCGTTTGAGCTATGAATTTTCAAGTAAGCTGTTTGAAAAGATCATCGGACCGGTCTTCAGCCGGATTGCCAATACCTTCATCGAGGCCTTCGTACAGCGGGCCGCCCAGGTTTACGGTTCATGAAAATCGAAGTCATCTACGCGCTTCCCGAACGTCAGGAACTCATCTCCCTGGAGTTGCCCGAGGGCAGTACAGTGCAGCAAGCCGTTGACGCTTCGGGTCTGCTCCAGAAATATCCCGATATCGAACCGGGTGGTCGTAACAAGCTTGGCGTCTTCGCCAAGCTGGTCAAGGGCGACACCGTGCTTCGTGAGCGTGATCGTGTCGAAATTTATCGACCGTTGATTGCAGACCCGAAAGAGGTCCGACGCCAGAAGGCGGCCGAGGGTAAGGTTATGAAACGCGGTGCCGCCGAGCTTAATGCCGGGGAGTCGGGCGAAATCTAGCCGTACTAGGGGGTTTTGGGGCACAGCGCTTTCAGGCGCTCCAGAGATGCCAGATTCTGACGGATCGTGACCAGCCCGGAGTTGGGAATCAACACCTTGCCGCTGGCCTTGTCACGTTCGATTTGGGCCAGGTTATCGCGGGTCTCGTCATAACGCTGGTCGATGCTGCGGCAGGTTGCCGACGCCTCGGCGGTCATCCGTTGCTGGGTGACGGGTGAACGTTCCGGAGGCCCTGCAGGGCGGCCGCTGCTTGCGCTTGGCGGGGTTTCGGGTGTCAGGCTCATGACCTGATCGAGTTCCAGTGGCGCCGGAGCCACGCCTGCCGGCAGACGCTGGTCGCTCACCCAGAGATTGCCGGCTGCATCCCGGCCAGATTGCAGCTGGCACCAGGCATGGCCGGGGGTGAACACCAACAGGCCGGCAAGAACAGACGGCAACATGGCGTTGAGTAGGCACGCTCGGCGGGGTCGGATGGGCTTGTCAAACAGCATAAGGGCAAGACGGGAGGACGATAGTTCCGTATAATATCGTTTTGTGTCTTGGGGCTTGAGACCATGCAGCTCATTCAGAAAGCGCTGACCTTCGACGACGTTCTGCTCGTTCCGGCGCACTCGGCTATTCTTCCGCGCGATGTTTCCCTGCAAACCCATCTGACGCGCGATATTACGCTTAACATGCCGCTGCTGTCGGCCGCTATGGATACGGTGACCGAAGGCCGTTTGGCGATCGCCCTCGCGCAAGAAGGTGGCATCGGCATCATCCATAAAAACCTGACGCCGGCGCAACAGGCCGCCGAGGTCGCCAAAGTCAAACGCTACGAATCGGGTGTGCTCAAAGATCCAATTACGATCAATCCGAACATGATGGTGCGCGATGTGCTGGAACTGACGCGCCGTCACCGTATTTCGGGTTTGCCTGTCGTTGACAAGGGCGGCAAGGTCGTCGGCATTGTTACCAATCGCGATCTGCGTTTTGAAATTAATCTCGATCAGGCC
>JBDQLO010000160.1:0-3251 GCA_040262735.1 Fluviibacter sp. | reverse complement strand
GCCGTGCCTTGATCGTTGAACTTGTACTTGGTGGTCACACCACCAGTGCCACCAAGCTGGTTGTCCTGAAGATTGATGTCGCTGATTTCGTGGCCGTCGATGGTATCGTTGCCGGTGCCGCCATCGATCGTGTTGTTGCCGGTACCACCGTTGATTTCATCGTTGCCGGCACCACCGGACAAGTCATCATCGCCGGCATCACCGAAGAGCGTGTCGTCGCTATCATCGCTTGCGGCGGCGACATTGCCTTCGATCTTGATGTCGGAGAATTTGATGAAGGCGTCTTCGTTGGAGCTTGTCTTCTTGTTCAGGTAACCGCCGAGCGTGATTTCATGCTTGCCCGCGCTCAGATTTCCCACGTCAATGGTAACGGTCTGCCAGCCGCTGTCACCGCCGCCGGTGATGCGTTCCACATAGTCATTGCCGTTCAGGCCGAAGAGCTGGCCGTCAATGCTGATCAGGACATCGGCATATTCGTCATTGTCGAGCGGGTTTGAGGCATCGAGCAGATAGGTAAAGGTGATCTGGGTGCCGGTGGTGACTTCGGACACGTTGAATGTCTTGCTGAAACCGCCCGACATGCCGTCGGTGATGTCGGTTCCGTTGATTCCACCCAACAGAACGCCAATGCGCCCGTCGGTGCCCGAGCCGTTTGCAGACAGACCCTCTGCATAGCCGGGGTTGTCGGTGCCGCGGAACGCATCGTCGGAATAGGTGAAGCTGCCGCCACCGCTGTCGAAGGTCTCGTTCAGGAGCGTGACCCGTTCGGATTCGCCGCTCTGGATGCCGCCCGATATGGTATCGTTGCCGACCCCGCCATAAAGCGTGTCGGCGCCTTGGCCGCCATAAATTTCATCATCACCAAGCTGGCCATAAGCAATATCATTGCCGCCGCCGCCCAGAATCAGATCATCAAAGCTGAAGGAATCGTTGTTGGCGCCCGTGCCAGAGTCAAATCGCGGATCGTCCCACCCGGCACCCCAGCCATGGGTGCCCTGAAAGTCACCAAACGTATCGCCGAACAGGACATCGTCACCCTGTCCGCCCAGCAGGGTATCGTTGCCCATGCCGCCGACCAGCAGGTCCGCACCAGCACCGCCGTCCAGATAATCGTTGAAGACCGTTGCAGATCCGCCACCCGATCCGCCCGACGCCGCGCTGCCCGATCCGTCGGAAAAGCTGTACCAGTCGTCGAAATAGTCACCGAACAGCGCATCACCGCCTGCGCCACCCGACAAGGTGTCGTTTCCCGCCGAGCCGATCTGGATATCATTGCCATCACTGGCCGTGAAAACATCGCTCTGGTTGTTGCTCAGGCCGACAAGCCCGTTCAACCCATCGTCACCGAGGGTGTTATCTCCAAGCACAACACTCAGATCGTCATGGTATTTTGTGCTCATCAGAAACCTGGGTCGTTTGTCCGGGTGGCGTAGCCCGACACCGTGTTAGTTTGGCACCACTCCATAAAGAAGCAAGGATCAGGCCATGCTGCCCCCCGGTTGTTTGCAATAAAGTTACAAAAAAACTCGTATACGGGGCGCAATATTACGTGCTCGTTTGCAAGTTGCGAGAACGGACCGGGCGGAACGGGAACGTATGTGAGCAGAATGAGACCCTACGAAATCAGAAAATATGCGGTGCGAGGTCCTCGACCTGGCGCAGCAGGTCCAGATAATCGGGATTTCGGCGCCAACGTTCGAGTACGTTCTGCGCCGCCTCCTGCTTGATCCGCCCGTACACGATTTCTGGCGAAATGCGCTCGATCGGATAGTTTTCGCCTGTTTCGGGTCGCGCCTTGCGGCACAGCGACAACAGCATCATGAAGTCTTCTGCCGCGTAACCCTTGGCACGGCACAGGATCGCCATGCCTTCGCCACCGGGTTCATAGATCAGGCGCTTGACCAGCGATCCCCGCAGATCGGCTCCCTGTTCCAGCACCTGCTCGAACAGGGAAATCTCGCCGGCCTTGAGAAGGCGGATCAGCAATTCGGCAGAACAGCCATGTTTGGTGAGGAGGCGGCGGACCAGCACATTGGCTGCGCTGGCCGGCTTCTGTGCGGTGTCGTCGCTGCGGACAGCGGCCTGCACGGCCGATTCCATGACATCGTCGAGCTGGTTGGGGTCGAGATCATGTTTTTCGAGGATTTCGGTCCGCAGGGCCGCCGACACCCACCAATACATCCGCTTGGCCAGGTTCTCGGGAAGATCCTGCCTGCGGACAAGCGGGTTCTGGAAGGCATCGACGCGCTGCGACTGTTCGACCAGATAGGACATGGTTTCCTGCGCAATCTCGGCACCCTGATTTTTGAGCAGGCTTTCGATGACGGTCTCGTTTTCCGTCTCCACAAGGGCATCGCATACAACCGGTGACACCTTGGCGCGCATCGCGATCGCGAGCTGGTGTTCGAGGGTTCTGTGGCGGATGATTTCCACGAGCTCGGGATCCTGCAGAACCTGGCTTCGCGTCAGCACCGGGAGCGCGATCTCGGCCACATCATTGGCAAGAATGTTGACGAGTTCGGAAGGCGCATCGGGTTCGTCCGACAGACGGATGGCCAGATGCTTGCGCACCGAAATTTCCACGTCGTGGATGAGTTGCCGCAGGATGTCCGTCATGGCGGCGCGTTCCTGGTCGGTCAGAACGCGTGTCGTGTTGAAAAACAGATCGCTGACGATTTCGGTCAGCTGCATACGCCCCGCCGATGAGCGATTGCGCGCAAGGCGCAGCAACTCTGCTGTGTTCAGTTCCTGATGGTCTTCGTGTTCTGCAAACACAGTTTGGCTCCAGACTGACTTCACTTCATGACGGTTCGTGTGATGATGAGTGGTGACGGTTGCCAACTGGTAAATTTCATATTGGATTTGTCGCGTTCTTTAGTCGTTTGTTAAGGGCCTGATCGTTAGCTTGGCTCAGCTCTTACACAGGTTGTTGATGGTTCCATGGCTGTTTCAGGTACCCCCACAAGTCTTCAGTCCATTCTCCGTCAGATACAGACGGCCAAACCGGCCGCTGCGGCCCCCGCTGCGCGTCCGGCAACCCCGGATGTTGGCGCGACCGGCCAGCAGCGTGTGGCAGCTGAGCCGCGCGTCAATCTGCCGCTGGGAACGACGTCGCTTGACCCCAACGCACCGCGCGGGACTTATCTGAACCTGAAGGTCTGACAGCCCTGACGGTCGACATCTTGCCCCTTCCAATTTGGCGGGCCACGCGCGAAAATTGCGTCATGAGTGAGCGCTCCGATACACAATCG
>JBDQLO010000159.1:0-3255 GCA_040262735.1 Fluviibacter sp. | reverse complement strand
GTTCACCGGCGGTCTTGTTTATGACGGCACCGGCGCGAAACCCTACGCTGCCGAAGTTGGCGTCGCCAACGGCAGAATCATCCTGCTGGATCCGCTGACTGAGCAACCTGTCAAAGCGGCAGACACGATCGATATCAGCGGTCTGTGGATCGCGCCTGGTTTTATCGATGCCCACTCTCATGCCATGCTTGATGCAGATTATGGCAATGATGCCATCCCTTATCTGACCCAGGGCATTACCACCGTCGTGCTCGGCCTGGATGGTGATGGCACCACTGATGTGGCCGGCCGATTTGATCTGTGGAGCACGCGAGGTATTTGGGTCAACGGCCTGCATTTTGCCGGCCACGGCTATATTCGTGATCAGGTGATGGGGCGCGAAGACCGAGCACCGACCGATGCTGAATTGGCAGAAATGAAAACCCTGCTGCGCACCGCCATGGAGCAAGGGGCTTTTGGTCTTTCTACCGGCCTGTTCTATGTGCCCGGCACCTATGCCAGCACCGAGGAAGTGATCGAACTCGCAAAGGTCGCAGCTGAGTATCCCCAGGCGATCTATGACACCCATGACCGCGACTTGGGCGCCGTCTATCAGGGCGTGGGTTACGAGGAGTCGGTTAAGGAAGGCATTCGTATCACCGCGGAATCCGGCCTGCGAGGCATCTTCAGCCACTATAACCTGCAAGGTGCGCACAATTACGGCCGCGCCGAACTCGGCGCGAAACTGATCAACGATGCCCGCGCCCGTGGCGTGGATATCTGGGCTGCGCAGCATCCCTATACCGCTACCCAGAGCAACCTTCGCGCCTACACCATTCCAGACTGGGCTGCGGCTGATAGCCATGCAGCCATGGTGGCACGGTTTGATGACCTGCGCAGTGCCGACGCTATCCGTGACGCCACTAATGCCATGCTGCAGGTCCGCGGCGGTGCCGCCAATATCCAGTTCGTAGATCCGCGACCGGACCTGAATGGGCGCACCCTGGCGCAGGTGGCTAACACCCGCGAAGCGTCAGCTGCCGACACAGTGCAGTGGATTTTACGCACAGGTAACGCTGTGGTGATGAACCTGGAACTGTATGATCACAACAACACTCGCAGGCTAGCACGGGAGCCCTGGATGATGACCTGCACAGACGGCAGAACACCCAGGCCCGACCAACCCATGACTCACCCCCGTGCCTTCGGTGCCTTTCCGAAAAAAATGCGCCACTTTGTGTTCGAGGAGGCACTGGTCACCCCGGAGTTTATGATCCGTAGCTTTTCCGGGTTAGCCGCAGACTTTTACCGCCTGAATGATCGTGGCTATCTCAAGAACGGTTATGTCGCCGATCTCGTGGTCATCGACCCTCAACATTATCGTGACTTGGCCACCTTTGAAGCACCCCAACGACTGTCTGAAGGTGTAGTACACGCTCTGGTGAACGGCCGCTTTGCCGTTCGCAACGCAAAGATGACAGGCGCGCTGGCCGGTGTGCCCATTGCCCGACCCGCTCTTCCTGCTGCAGCCAACGAGGAATCCTGATGCGCCTAGTACCGGTAGACCGAGACAACCTCACCGCCGCACAGGCCGACGTGCTTCACCAAATCGAATCCGGCCCTCGCAGTTCCAGCCCCGGCATCGGCACGCAAGGACCCTTTTCCGCTTTTGTCAAAGCGCCCAAGATTGGCGGTGCGGCCCAGGCCTTGGGCGCCGCAATTCGCTACGGCGGTTCACTGCCAAACAATGTCAAGGAAGTGGCTATCTGCACCGTGGGCGTTTTTTATCGGGCTCGATTTGAATTTGTCGTTCACATGGCGATGGCCGTAAAGGCCGGGGTCGCCGAGACCCAACTGCGCCGAATGGCGGCGGGTGATACGCCAGCATTCGAAGGTATCGAACAGCTTGCCTTTGAAATCGCCAGCCAGATGCTGAAGGATCATGCCGTTGAGGATCACTCCTACGCGGCTGGCGTGAGTGCATTCGGCGAAGAGGGCATGATAGAACTGGTACTCACCGTGGGTTACTACTGCTTGATCTGCCATACCCTCAACACCTTCCAGGTGCCTCTCGAACCTGGCATGGAGGATCCGTTTCCGCAAAAAGCCTAGCCTTTACTTGCAGCACTGCAGCAAAAGAAAGATAGCGCAGCCGCGCAGACCGTTACACGACGTTCAGCACCTTGTCGAAGACCAGCGCCAGCGCGTCACAGCACAGCGCAATATCGTCCTGGGTGCATACCGCCGGCGGTGCCAGCAGGATATGCGGCACAAACCCTGCTTCTGTCTTGAACTGGCCGGGATAACAGATCAATCCCTGGACCATGGCCTCAAGGCGCAGCCTGTCCGCCAGTGGTTCACTGAATCCCGCCTTGGTGGTTTTATCACTCACCAGCTCCAGCCCCAGCAGCAGGCCACGACCGCGTATGTCCCCGACAAATGACGCCTCGCCAAAGCGGCTGACCAGCGCCTGCTTCATCAGCTCGCCCTTGTCGCGAATCAGGCCCAGGTCCAGCTGCCGCTGAACCGCCACACCAGCGGCACAGGCAACCGGATGGCCAATATAGGTATGCCCATGCGTGAAGCCCGCGCCAGCCAAGGTGTCAGCAATGTTTCCGGCAATGATGGTTGCCGCCAACGGTTGATAGCCGGCCGCGATGCCCTTGCCCAGGGTCACGATATCCGGCCGAGCTCCGTCCTGCTCATGGGCAAAGTAGGTGCCGCTTCGACCGCTACCCGCCATGACTTCATCGAATATCAACAAAACGCCGTGCCGGCGGCACACCGATTCCACCGCCGCGAGATAACCCGGTACCGGCACCACCGCGCCAAGGGAAGCACCTATGACTGGCTCGCAAATGAAAGCAGCCACCTGATCTGCCCCCACCGCCATCAGGGTGCGCTCCAGTTCCGCTGCCAGTCGTGCTCCATAGTCTGCTGCGGTTTCTGAAGCCCATTGCTCACGATAGGGATAGCAGGTGGGCAGTCGTGGCCAGTCTAGCAACGGCGCAGCCGCAGCCTTGCGCCGGCCGACATTGCCACTCACCGACAGCGTCAAAAAAGTATTCCCGTGGTAGCTGTTTTCCCTCGAGATAATCATCTGTTTATCAGGCCGACCCTTCGCCGCCCAGTATTGCCAGGCCATCTTGATCGCCGTCTCGTTGGCCTCCGAACCACCGGATGAAAAATACACCCGTGCGGCCCTGTCATTGAAGCGCGTGACTAGCATCTCGGCCAACTGCTCCTGGGCGTCGGTGGTAAAGAACGCCGTATGGG
>JBDQLO010000158.1:0-3265 GCA_040262735.1 Fluviibacter sp. | reverse complement strand
GTTTATCGAGGCGGCCAGCGCCGTTGCTGATCAGGTGGCGCCAGCGCTGCTCAAGCAGGGGCTGCTGTATCCCAAGCAGGACGACATTCTGGAAACCGAAATTAAAACGGCCGCGCGTGTTGCCAAGCTGGTGTTTGATTCCGGATTGGCCAGAGTAGATCGGCCTGCAGATATGGAGGCGTTTATTCGTGCGCATGTGTATCGGCCCGAATATCCCAATCTGGTCTGACCCGCACCAACGGCAAAAAGGCGCAGTCAGTCCTGCGCCTTTTTCATTGGGCGCAGCCGTATTGGACGGCAGGGATAGAACACTCTACACTTTGCGCTCGTCTCAAAGAACGCTGATTTATGTCTTCCATTATCAATGTGGTCTTGCCAATTTTTGGGCTGATTCTAGCCGGATACCTATGTCGGCGGACTGGGCGACTGGGCGAAACCGCGTCGGCTGAAATCAATCGCTTTGTGGTCTGGATGGCGTTGCCTGCGCTGTTGTTTCAGGCAACCGCCACCTCGAGTTGGGCAGAGATCTGGCAACCCGGTTTTGTGGCGTCGGTCAGTGCCGGCTGCGCGGTGGTGTTTGTTGTCACGGTGTTCTATCGATACCAACAAAAGCGACGCTTAACCGATGCCAGTATTGATGGCTTGGGCGCTGCCTATGCCAATACCGGGTTTCTGGGTATTCCGCTGTGCGTTCTGGTCTTTGGCGACGACGGTCTGTTACCGGCGATTATTGCAACGCTGATTGTGGCTTGCCTGTTATTTGCGGTGGCGATCATCCTCATCGAGATCAGCTTACAGACTGAAAAACATCCGCTTCGGGCCTGTCTCAAAGTCGGTCAATCGCTGGCGGCGAATCCGTTACTGATTGCACCCGTGCTGGGTGCCGCCTGGGCGGCCAGCGGGTGGGGGCTGCCGCCAGCCGCTGCCAAGTTTCTGTCGTTGCTGGGCATGGCCGCACCGCCTTGCGCCTTGGTGTCACTGGGTTTGTTTCTGGCGCAGAAACAGGCGGGTCGTCGTGACGGTACCGTGGGCCTGGTAGCTGGCAAACTCGTTCTGCAGCCGCTGGTCACCGGTTTTTTTGCGTTCTGGGTCTTTGAACTGCCGCCCTTGTGGGCCAATGCGGCGTTGTTACTTAGTGCACTGCCCACCGGCACGGGGCCATTCATGTTGGCCAGTTTTTATGGCCGTGAAGCCGCTCTCGTGTCGCGGGTCATTTTGATGACCACGCTGGGGTCGTTGCTGACGATTTCGCTGGTGTTATATCTACGGGGTCTTTGAATTCAGTAAAGAATGCCGGCTTCGAGCATGATACGCGCCTGGCTGGGGGCGTTGCCGTTTAAACCAAAGCCGGCGCCGCTGCTCGGGTTCAATGCCCGGACGTAGGAGCCCTCAAGTCTGGTAAACCAGGCGCCACGTTGCCAGGTCGGCGTCAGTGTTGCGCTCCACGCTGCGCTGTTTGGCCCATACATCAGGTTGTTACTGCTCACGCCGCTGTTGCCCCAGCTGTTCAGATATTCCATGCGTAGCGGTAGCGTCAGGTTTTGTTTAGCAGGTTTGCCGTGATCAAGGGGGTTTAGTCGGTAGGTGCCCAGGATGGCCGCACCCTGTGTGCCGGAGCTCCCGTAAATGCCGACCTGGGGTGCTGCAGGCACGACCGTCATCTGCAGGTAGGGCGTGAGCGACCAGTGCGGTGAGTTGTAGGCGTAGTTCAGCGTGCTGATCTGCGAGTTGTTTTGCATGAGCGGGGTGGCCATCGTGTTCATGGCATTGTGGGATACGGCACCGGTCCAGCTGGCATTGATGCCATGCCGTTCATTAATGGGCACTGTAATCTGTCCGCTGACCCAGTTGTAGGTATTTGAGTAGGGGCCATCGGTCCAGGCCAGATTGGCGCTGAAGGATTCGCCCGAGTAGTTCAGTTGCATCCCGCGGGTGACCACATTGGTCTGGCTCCAGAGGAGGCCGCGCTGGATATTGATGTTCTGATAGGTAAACGTATTCTCGCCACCGCCAATGGCGAAGATCTTGCCGATATCCAGACGCCATTCGTTGCTGGGTGCCAGGCTGATCCAGCCCACCGGAAAAAAGCCCCAGGTGCCATCGGTCTGGGTGTAGGCGCGGGTATAGTTGGTGGCCAGCGCGGGTTGGGCATAGGCACCCCCCATGGCAAAAAGTTGCAGCCAGCCAGACGATTTTTGCAGCATGAACTGCGCATTCGAGACGTCGCCAAAATCTTTGGGGCTGGCATTGCTGGTATTACTCTGGCCGGCCGCCAGGCCGGTCAGCGCCACATAGGCCTGCCAGTCCCCGAGGGTGTCACTGGCATAGTGGTTCTGGTTAGAAAACTGAAGCGTGGGTCCCAGGCTGAAGGCCGGCCCGACGGTGCTATCTTGCAGTGCGTCATCGGCATAGGTGGCCGTCACCGACCACAGAAGTGTCAGCACCAGAGGCATCCGTAAGCGCATTGGTAAAGAACGCATGCGGCGATCATACCCGTAAGCGCCGCAGGGTGTCAGCGGGTGAATTTTCCTCAGTTCGTCATTAAAATAATTCACTCCGCTGAAGCCTGCAGATCTCTATAATGCTTTAAACAGCTGGTGATAAGAGGCTTGCCATGACTGCATCGACCGCAACTCAAGACGTCTATTTTTTCTGTACCTGCCTGGTCGATTTATTCGTCCCCGAGGCAGGGCTGGACGCAGTGACCTTGCTCGAAAGAGCGGGTGTGAGGGTCCACTTTCCTGAAGAACAAACCTGCTGCGGCCAACCAGCCTACACCAGTGGCCAGCCCGATGAAGCCCGCGCCGTGGCGCGTCAGCAACTCGGGCTCTTTCCACAACCGTGGCCGATTATTCTGCCGTCAGGCTCCTGTGCGGGCATGATGCGGCATCACTATCCGACCCTGTTTGCCGGTACGGCCGATCTGGCCCGGGCCGAGTCTGTGGCCAATCGTGTCTGGGAGTTGTCGGAGTTTCTCGTTGATGTGCTGGGCGTGCAGTTAACCGATCAGGGTGCCCCCACCCGTGTGGCGCTGCATACCTCGTGCTCGGCACGACGCGAAACCAACGCCTTGCGCACCACTCGGGCGTTGCTGGGTCAGCTAGATCAGGTCACCCTGGAGGTTCAGGATCACGAATCGGAGTGCTGCGGTTTCGGGGGCATGTTCAGCGTGCGCCACCCAGAGATCTCGAGCGGCATCGTGCGCGACAAGGTGGCTGCCATTCGTGCCTGTGGTGCCGAGACCCTGGTGACCGGGGATTGCGGC
>JBDQLO010000157.1:0-3282 GCA_040262735.1 Fluviibacter sp. | reverse complement strand
TGAATGTCACGACCTTGTCTTTTGTGCCGAGCGTCACCATGACTCAATCCGGCGGAGTTCAAGAGACACAGATGGCCATCGAGGTACGCCTGGTTGCGCGGCTGAAATCCGATCCCGCGGTTGAACGACAACTCGTTGATCGTATTGTTCTCAGAAACCCGGTTCTGCAATGAGCTTCCCAGTCAGCCGCCGAGTTCAAGGGATGGCGGTGTTGCCAGTAGCGCTTATCCTGTTAGCAGGTGCTGCCCTAATATTGCTCTTTGCCCAGAAAAACCTGCTGGTTGATCTGCAGATTACGCGCAATGGCTACGCCAGCAGAATTGCTTATGCCGCCGCTGATTCTGGCCTGGCTTCTGCTTTATCTCGGCTCAACGACATAGCAATGCGCAAGACTTTGCTGACGGAGACGAAAGGCACGGGGACTTACGATCAGATTCTGGCATCGGAGTTTACACAATCACTAGGGGAGTCGGTGGCAGCAAGCGTCACACTCAAAGCGCTTAGCCTGGGTGGCTCCGATATCCGTCTACAAATTCAGAGTGCCGGTTGCGTCAATGGCTGCACACAAGGTCGGGCCGTTGTTTCACAGATGGTCGCCCTGCGCGGCGGCATTCATCAGATACCCGCTGCCTTGCTGTCGGCGCGCGGCAGGATTGACGCTAGCGGCCCCGTTACCCTGAGCAACCCATACCCCATTTCGCGCGGTACGCTGATGCATGCGGGTGGTGCCATCAACCACGATGATGCTGTGCAACGTGTCAGCCTGCCGGGTCAGAATCCGGATCTGGCCGAAGTTGCTCAGGATCAACAGTATGCCCGGCTGTCGGTTGATCAGTTTTTTGAACGCTGGTTTGGTGCAGATAAGCCATTCATTCGAGATAAGGCGACACGTCTCACCTGTGCCGGCGAGTGCGCGGGCAGTGTTGCGGCATTGGGAAGTCGGCTGATCTGGCTAGATGGAAACGCCCGCCTGAGTAATGGCAACCTCGGTTCACCCGAGGCGCCGGTCATCATCATTGCCACCGGGTCGCTACAGCTGGCCGGCGCCTTACGTCTGACCGGTATTGTTTACAGTATGTCGCCGGAAACAACGATTCAGCTAGGGTCCGGTGCCGTTGACGGTGCAGTGATCGCCGAGAATGCACTCAATGTGTCGCAGGGTGGGCGACTCAGTTACAACCCCGTTATTCTGCAGCGGGCGCAAAGTTCTTTGGGACGATTTGTGCCGGTGCCTGGTAGCTGGAGTGATGGTGAATGATGCGTCCACAGCGACCTTGTGCTGGATTCAGCCTGATTGAAATACTGGTGGCGCTCGTCATTCTGGGTGTTGGTCTCATGGGGTTGGCGCGTCTGCAATTATTGCTATTGGCCGGTACGGCAGACACGGCGGCCTACGACCAGGCGATCCGTTTGGCAAACGACCAGATCGAGGCGCTGCGTTTTGCAAGATCTTCAGGCATCGTGCCCGTCACCGGCGCCGATGAACAACCCATGCAAGCTATGACGTACCAGCGATCATGGATCGTGGATTGTTCTGTCGATCAAGCTTGCCAGACCCGTGTGGTCGTGACTTGGACGGCGCCCGGTAGCGATGGCCAGGAGGCTCGCCGCGAACTGGTGCTTCATGCCTGGCTCGCGCCGCCACTATCGGCGGAACAAGGTTGGTTGGTGCAATCCGGGCCGCCCGGACGTGAGACTTTGCCCTGATTTTGTTATAATTTAAAAATTGGAGCCGCTGTAGCTCAGTTGGTAGAGCAGCGCATTCGTAATGCGAAGGTCACCAGTTCGATTCCGGTTAGCGGCACCATCTCCTACAAAGCCTCGGTCTCAAAAAGCCGGGGCTTTTGTTTGGCTGGTAAGAACCGGCGTAAGATCAATGAGTCTATAGATAGGAGAGGGTCATGTCCCCGGTACCATTTGTAATGCCAGAACCCGGTCGCGATGCCGTCGATGCGTTGCGTGGCTCCGTACTACTGGAGTTCGGTATCAACGCGTGCCCGCACTGCCAGTGCGCCCAGCCACTGATTGCCGATGCGTTGAAGCGTTATCCGGAGGTACAGCATTTACGCATCGAAGATGGGAAAGGGCGTCGACTGGGGCGCAGCTTCTCGGTCAAGCTTTGGCCCGCGCTGATTTTTCTCAAAGAGGGTCAAGAAGTCGCCCGCGTTCTTCGCCCGACGACACAATCCGAGGTTGATCAGGGCTTCGCGGCGCTTTGACCGACTAGCGGATATAGCTTTTGAGCACCGAGCGAAACTGGTCGGTACCGGCTCGGTGCAGCCATTCAAATGCGACCATCTCACGGCTGACGATCTGGGCGCCGAACTGACGCATTCGCGCTAAGGCCAGTGCTTTGTCCGTGGCTTTCCGCGAGCCGACAGCTTCGTCAACCACAGCAACCTCAAGGCCTATGGCCAGCAGATCGAGCACGGTCTGTTGCACGCAGACATGGGATTCGGTGCCACAGACCACCCATTGTTTGCGTTGCGCAGCCGGATGGCAAAGCAGATTGCCTTCGGCAACGGCTGAAAAGTGGATTTTTTCAATGCGTTCATCAGGTTTGATGAGGCGGAGAATTTTCTCTGTCGTGGGGCCAACACCTTGAGGGTAGTGTTCCGTGACGAGGACCGGCACGCCCAGCTCCCGGGCAACGCCCACCAGCCAAGCGGTGTGATCAACCACGTGGTCGCCTTGCTCAATGGCCGGCAACAGACGAGCCTGCAGGTCGATAATCAGCAGGATCGAACGATTCGCATCAAGTTTCATCATTATCCCCTTCTTGGCCGGGTGGTCGTATCTGGCTGAAGCTATTGAACTTATAGGCAAAAACAATTGCCAGGGGCGCTTCTAGGGCTTATATTACAGCTCATGTCTGCAATGTTCACGATACTTCTCGCTGAAAAGGCCATCTCAGGTGGTCGGGCGACTGATTGGCTGCACCTGTTATTGGGTGCCCGGCCGCTGCTGCGCTTGGCGCGCACATACTAAATCTCCCGCATTGCTTTAGATTCTGCCCGTTTTTCCGGCAAAGTCTCCCAAAATTACAGATTGAATCCCGGTTGGGGCAAAGTTCCCCGATCTTCAGGAGCCTGATATGAAAAAAGACCATTTGATTATTTTCGATACGACCTTGCGTGATGGTGAGCAGAGTCCGGGCGCATCGATGACGCGTGACGAAAAGGTCCGGATCGCCAAGGCGCTGGAGCGAATGCGCGTCGATGTCATCGAGGCGGGTTTCCCTATCGCAAGCCCAGGAGATTTCGAGGCGGTGCAGGCAGTGGC
>JBDQLO010000156.1:0-3289 GCA_040262735.1 Fluviibacter sp. | reverse complement strand
CGAGCTGCCTGTGACAAATACACGGCCCAGAACCCGGCTAAGCCGCGCCTCGTTGCTGACGAGTTCATCAAAGGTGACATTGCGGGCACCCGGATCGTTCACGTCCGGCGAGATCGATGCGGTACGCGAGGTCGGGCCGATAACGCCAGCAACGAGGCGCGGCTTAGCCGGGTTCTGGGCCGTGTATTTGTCACAGGCAGCTCGTGCCAATGCGGCACCCGCCATGTTGAGCTCATAGACGATGTCTTCGAGCTTGTAATCAGATTGCGACAATCGTGTCGCATTGAAGGTATTGGTTTCCAGGATGTCGGCACCCGCGGCCAGGTACTGCTCATGAATGCCCTGGATGATGTCCGGTCGCGTCAGCAGGAGCAGATCGTTGTTACCCTTGAGGTCGTGCGGATGGTCAGCAAATCGCTCGCCACGGAAGTCAGCTTCGGTCAGACCGTGCTTCTGGATCATGGTGCCCATCGCGCCATCGAGCACGAGGACGCGCTTTTTCAGGTGGAACAGAATCTCTTCGGTGCGATCGGGTTGTGGTGCAGATTGCAATGCGGTCATGGCCAACGTCTTCTTAAAAAAACAAACCCGCCGGTCAGCGGGGCTGCAGCGGCGGGCATTGGGCATCCCATCGCTTTAGCAGTATTTGTAATCGCGCCCGCAAGCTGAGGAGCTCAAATCGGCGCGTGGCAGGCTTGCCAACCCCAAAGAATACGGGTTGCAGCGGTTTGCGTCAAGTAAATCAATGGGTTGGAGCGACAAAATTGCCTAGGGTTAAAATGCGCCATGATGGCTCGCACCTGGTACCTTGTTCAAAGCAAACCCCGTAATGAAGCAAGGGCGCTGGAAAACCTATTGCGTCAGGGTTATGAGACTTATCTACCATTGATTGAAGTGGAACGCTTGCAGCGTGGCAAGTTGCTTAAGAAACTGGAGCCGCTGTTTCCACGCTATCTATTTCTGCAACTGGAAGAAGGTAACGACAATTGGGGCCCGATTCGCTCGACGCTGGGGGTTGCCGGCATGGTGCGCTTTGGTCTGACCTATGCGGCCGTTCCGGACCCGATTATTGAGGCGATTCGTGAACGGACACAGGAAATCAGAGAAACGCTGTTTAGCGCGGGTGATAGCGTCCAGGTCGTGAGCGGTCCCCTGGTCGGGTTGGCGGGTGTCTTTGAGATTGCTGATGGCGAGCAGCGCAGCTTTGTATTACTCGAGTTTATGCAGAAACAGCAACGCGTATCGGTCTCGACCGCCGATTTGCGAACGGCCAGTTACTGATCAGTTTTAGACCGTTGGAATCATCGGGTTAAAAAGTCGCGCGCCAGTTTGACCCAATAGCTGATGCCGATGGCGGTGATGTCATCGTTAAAGTCGTAGTGCGGATTATGCAGCGTGCAGCCACCTTCGCCCGGGCCGTTGCCCAGCCAGACATAGCAACCCGGTTTTTCCAGGAGCATATAGGCAAAGTCTTCGGCCCCCATCGATGGCAGCGCATCCTTGATGACATGCTCGGAGCCCAGAAGCTGGCTGGCAACATGCTGACAGAAATGTGCCTCATTGCTGCTATTTACCGTGGGCGGGTAGCGTTGCTCGAACCGAACCTCGATTTGTGCACCAAAGCTGGCGGCGATACCGGTACAGATTTCCTGAATACGGGTTTCGACAAGTTGTTGCACTTCGGGCTTGAAAGTGCGTATGGTCCCGCGCAGGATGGCATCTTCCGGGATCACATTCCAGGCATCGCCTGCATGAAACTGCGTAATAGAGACGACCCCGGCATCGCAGGGATGAAGATTGCGCGATACCACGCTCTGTAAAGCCTGAATGACCTGGGTGCCGACCAGGATGGTGTCGACGCCCTGGTGCGGCATAGCAGCATGACAGCCATGGCCACGAATCAGAATTTCGAGGCCACAGGTGCCGGCCATCACCGGTCCGGGCATGATGGTCATTTGGCCAACGGGCAGGCCAGGCCAGTTATGCAGACCGAAAACCGCTTCGACCGGAAACTGTTGGAAGAGTCCCTGTTCGATCATGACGCGGGCACCGGCTTCGCCCTCTTCTGCCGGCTGAAAAATGACAACAACGACACCGTCAAAGTCACGATGTTCGGCAAGATGACGGGCGGCGCCTAAAAGCATGGCGGTATGACCATCGTGGCCACAGGCATGCATCTTGCCGGTATGGCGGGAGCGGTGCGGAAATTCGTTCAGTTCCGGCATGGGGAGTGCATCCATGTCGGCCCGCAGACCTACCATACGGCGGCTATTGCCCAGACTGCCTTTGATGACACCAACCACCCCCGTGCCAGCCAGGCCACGGTGAACTTCAACGCCATAACTTTCCAGTGCCCGCGCTACCACATCGGCCGTACGGGTTTCTTCATAGGCCAACTCAGGGTGGGCGTGAATATCGCGGCGGATGGCGGTGATATCTGCAAGAAAAGGGAGATCAAGTAGTTTCATAAGGCACCTGAAGCGAAGCTTCTGTGTAAATGTTCCGTCACCATTATGGCGCATTCCCCAGCTATACTGAACCCACCATGGAACTTGTCGTCATCAGTGGCCTCTCTGGCTCCGGTAAGTCAATCGCCCTCGCTGTGCTGGAGGATGCGGGCTATTATTGCGTCGATAATCTGCCAGCCGATATGTTGCCGGTACTGGTGGGTCATTTGCGCCAGGATGGGTATACGCGCATCGGCGTGGCTGTTGATGTTCGTAGCGGCCCATCACTCGAAGCCCTGCCCGAAGCGCTGGAGGACCTCAGGCGGGATGCCCGCGTCAGTGTTTTATTTCTTGATGCGGACGATGAAACATTGCTCCAGCGCTTTTCCGAAACGCGGCGCGCACATCCGCTGACCAGCGAGACGATGACACTGGCAGAAGCGCTGCGTCATGAGCGTGCGTTGCTCGAACCGGTGGCCGAAATGGGTCATCGACTCGATAGCAGTCATCTGAAACCAGCAGTTTTAAGAGCCTGGATTCGTGATTTTCTCAAGGTCGACAGTCAGGACGGGCTGACGCTGGTATTTGAATCCTTTGGTTTCAAACACGGCGTGCCACGTGACGCCGATTTGATGTTTGACGTACGGTGTTTGCCCAATCCGCATTACGATCCGGTCCTGCGCCCGCTCACGGGCAAAGATAGCCCCGTGGCGGCGTTTCTGGAGTCGCAACCCGACGCCCGCTGTTTGCGCGAGGACCTCGCGCGCTTTGTGAAAACCTGGTTGCCCAAATATGGTCATGACAACCGGTCGTACTTAACGGTAGCGATTGGTTGTACGGGT
>JBDQLO010000155.1:0-3300 GCA_040262735.1 Fluviibacter sp. | reverse complement strand
GCATCGTATGTGCCGGCCTTCATGGCGGTGACATGCTGCGGGATCGCCAGCTGATCGAGCTGGTAGTCGCCTTTCTTCAGGCCGTTGGCTGCCAACACAGCCCGGGCCATCATGATATTTGCCGGTCCAGGCGCGGACATGATCTTCGCGCCCTTGAGGTCTGAAATACTTTTGGCGTCGTAACCTTCGCGAACCACGAAGGTTTCCATCTTGTACTTCTTGTTCTGGCTGTTGATGGAGATGTAGTTCACGAGGCCCGGCTTCTTCAGGTTCGCGTTCATACCCTCGATCGTCACCAGATTGGCGGCCACGTCGATGTCATTGGTAATCATCGCGGAGATGAGTGCGGGGCCACCGATCAGACGGACCATCTCTGTCTCGATATCTGCATCCTTGAAGTAGCCGCGCTCAAGTGCGACGAAGTATGGCAATGCAGATGTGACGGGGAAAACGCCGACTTTTACTTCGTCCGCGGCTTGTGCGGCTCCTGCGCCGGTTAGCGAAACGGCCGCAACCGCTGCCAATGCGAGCGCTGTGCGCCGCGTCAGTTTGGAAAATTCAATCATGCTGGCTTCCTCTTGTTCCTGTTGTTTTTGTTGCGACCCAGCGGCGACGTCCTGCCACGCTTTTGCTTTTTTGGTTTTCAGGGCCGTTTTGCGAACATCCTCATTCTCGGGCCACGGTCGATCATTTCGAGCGGCTCGGTACGCGCTGCGCGAATTTCATCGCGCAGGGAATTCGTGGCTTCGGTATCAATTGTGGGGTCATCTTTGTCCGACAGAATGACCACGCCGTAATCGTTTCGGGCACCTTCGACGGACACCTTTCCCTGCACGACGTCGTGCAGGACGCTCGCGATATCTCGTTCGAGCGGGTCACCCCAACCACCACCGCCTGTCGTGCGTACACGCAGCAGTTCTCCGGCTTTGATGGGAATGTTGTCGACAAGGCCACCGAGCTTTTCGTTGCGGCCTTCGGCATCAACATAGACGCCGAAGGGTTGGCCGGCTTTGCCGCCATTGACTCCATAGCAGCCCAGACGCACACGATCCGCGGTCACGATCGTGCTGCAATCGACCAGAACCCGATATTCCTTCTCGTAGCCGAGACCGCCACGGTAGGCTCCTGCACCACCGGAATCCGTCCAGAGGCCGAGTTTTTCAACAATAATCGGGAAGCGTGTTTCGGTGAATTCTGCGGGCTGGTTGCGCGAATTCGGAACGATATGAATGGCATCGCTACCATCGGCGTAGTAGCGACCACCGCTGCCACCGCCGAGCACTTCACGGGACAGGAACTGCTTACCGTCCGCGTCATCACCGTAAAATCCGGTGTAGCGAATTGTCTCCTGATCGGCGGGCATCCGGCCTTTCTCGACGGCCTGCGCCACGCAACCCGCGAGCAGACCGATAGAGCGTAGCAATGGAAAGGAGCGCGCGTTGGTTGCGGCAGGCCGGATCGGGGTGATCAATGTGCCTTTGGGCGGAAAGATCACTTCGATGACTTCGCAAACGCCTTCGTTGCAATGAATCTCTGCTGCACGCTCGGGCGATTCTGCCAGATTGCGCAGCACAGGTGCGATCCATTTGATCAGGAATTTGCCGTTGGCATAGTCGGCGGGCCAGTTGATCGGACCGATTGCCTGCGGGTCGGTTCCATTGAAATCGAGGACAATCTTGTCGTCCGTCTTGGTCATGGTCATGGCGAGCTTGTGCAGGCTCGGGTCCGTCAGCCCGTCATGCTCGACATAGTCTTCCCATGAATAAGTGCCGTTCTTGATCTGGGGCAGTAGCTCATCACGGAAAATATTCGTGCATTTGTCGAGGATCGCCTGGAAACAGGCTTCAACCGTGTCGCGACCAAAGCGTGCGAACAGTTCAGCCATGCGCTCGGCACCCATGATGCAGGCCTGAATCTCGGAATCCACATCGGCTGCCAGCATTTCTGGCACGCGGGTGTTGCGGCGAATGATCTTGAGGGCCTCGTCGTTGCGCACGCCGGCATCGACAATCTTGATCGGCGGGATCATCAGGCCTTCTTCGAAGACGGACGTCGCTGTACCGGGCATGGACCCCGGGACCTTACCGCCGATGTCGTCGTGGTGACCGAAGGCCTGGATATAGGACACGACTTCACCGTCGTGGAAAACGGGAACCGTTGAACACATGTCGGGCAGGTGACCGATGGAGCCTTCGGTATCGTAGGTGTCATTCATAAAGAAGACGTCGCCCGGCTTCATGGTTTCGGGCGGATAGTCCCGCACCACAGCATCGGGCATGGCCGAATAAGAGCGGCCAGTAAGCTTTCGGCAATGCCGGTCAAACAATCCGACGCGATAGTCATGGGCTTCACGGATCATCGGGCTGCGTGCGGTGCGCTCGATGGCATATTCGATCTCGGCCTCGATCGAATTCAGCGTACCCTCAATGATCTGCAAAACGATCGGGTCAACACCGGCTTTGGCGGCGCTCGCGGCGTCTTCGCGGTCCTGGCGTTCAGCGGTATTGGTCATCAGATGCGCTCGATTTCATCAGTGGAACGGCGAATGACGATGATCCCGTGGTCATCGACGGTGGCGTACTGGCCGGTGAAAATGACGGTGGTCGAGCCAAATTCTTCAACCACAGACGGTCCTTCAATCCGGGTGTCGGGCGGCAACTGACCGCGGTCATAGACAGGCGTGTCGCGGAAGCCGCCTTCGAAATAGACCGGTCGGGTCGTCTTGCGAGCGGCCTCGGCGTCATCACCCACGATGTTGATCTTGGGGAGAGATGGCCGATCGATCGTGCCAAAGCCCGACAAACAGAAGTTCACGATCTCGATCTTTTGTTCGCCGCGATAGGCATAGCCGAAGGTGCGTTCGTGAGAAGCGTGGAATGCTTCGATGAGTTCGCGCAGGGCCACGGCATCGAAGGGACCGGTTGGCGCTGCGACGCGCACTTCCATGGATTGTCCGGCATACCGAATATCCGCTTCACGCACGTAGCGGTGGCTGGATGCGTCCAGTCCGTCGCGGATCAGTGTCTCGCAGGCCTCAGTTTCCAGTTTTGCGTAGATCTCCGAAACTTCGGTCGGATTGATGTCGTCCTCTTCAACCACCCGCGTCATGATGTGGTCTGACCGCCAGTCAACCGCGAGCAGGCCGAAGGCCGACGAGTTGCCCGGGTTTGGCGGTACAATGCAGGCTTCCATGTTCAGCAGGTCCATAACGGCGGGCGATTGGGCCGGGCCGGAACCTCCAAAAGACAACAGTGCAAAATTTCTGGGGTCGATACCGCGCTGGATTGTCATCTGGCGGAT
>JBDQLO010000154.1:0-3311 GCA_040262735.1 Fluviibacter sp. | reverse complement strand
GTAGTAGCCAAGGCTGAACTCGATGGTGAAGTCGGCGCCACCAAGCTGCCAGTCGCTGGACGTGCCGGCGCTCAGGTATCCGGTAGTGCCGTCGAAGTAGATCGAGCTGGGTCCGAACAGCGCATGCGTTGTGTCGATGGCTGCCGTTCCCGTCACGGTCATCGTGTGCGCACTCGGGCTGTCGTCGATGATCGGCCCGCCGCTGCTGCCGTCGCCGTGCAGCAGCAACACCACATCGTCCCAGTACGGGTCGGGCACGGTCGGCGGGTAGTCCACGGGCGCGCTGCCCAGGTTGAACCGCACCGCGTGCAGCCTCGCCGGCACGCCCAGCGTGTCTGTAGATCCGCGACGGAAGATGCGGATCGACACGTAGTTGCCGGGCTTGTTCAGCGAACCAGGGATCGGCACCGGGCCCGACTCGGCCGTGATGTAGAGGTCATCCGCCGTACCGCCTGTGGTGTCGATGACCACGCCGGGCACCAGCACACGCGCCAGGGTCTGGCCGCTGCTGTAGGTGTTGGTCTGCACCTCCCAGGTCACGTCCCAGGCCCCCACGGAGCCGAAGCCGTGTGACCAGTAGATGCGTACCTGGAACGTCCCGCCGATCCAGCCGGCAGGCAGGATCGTGGTGAAGTCGCAGGAGGTGTCCACGCCGTCCGGGAACTCCAGGTAGTGCAGATTCGGCTGCGTCGGGTCCAGCTCGGTCGCAGCGAACGCCGTGCACCCATCCGTGACGCTGGGCGTCATCTCGCGCGCCATGAACTCGACGTACAACTCTTCGGGCTCGTCGGGCGGATCGCCGTCGCCCGGGTTGTCGTCGTTGGTGAGGATGTCCTTCTCGGTCAGCACCTTGCGGTCCACCAGGCCGCCCCAGGTGGCGAACTTCAGGAACACGTCACCGGGAGCCACCGGCTCACGGTCGCCCAGCCAGCGGATAACGTTGATGAGCGTTTCGCGGATCTGGTCAATGTCCGCGTAGGGCTCCAGCGTGATGACATCGGCAATGTTCTCGTTGCCGCGCAGCTTGCTCAGGCTCATGGCAGATCCTCGATTTCCTCGCCACCGAAGACGCCTTCAATCGGCCCTGTCCCGCCATAGACCCGGTACTGGAACTCTTCAGCCAGATAGCCGGCAGGCAGCCGGAATGGATCGTCGCTGGTGACGGTCACTGTGGCCTTGAGCGACCCATCGGCGTACAAAGCGAACGTCACCGGGTAGGTGGTGGCGATGACTTTCGCCGCGCCGACATTGGTAGGCGACTGCTGGCGATAGATGCGGCTGGTGTAGTCCAGATTCCCGACCGTGCCGGCATCCCACTTCTTGATAGTGTTGCCGCTGTCCAGCAGGTACAGCGTTTCGCTGAGCGGATCAGAGAAAGTCGCGTAGGCACCTTGGTTGACCCACACGATGCCGTCTTCTGGCGCCATGGTGTTGACCATGAACGCCTTGCGCGTGCCGTCGTTGTAGAAGCCGATGTACCAGCCTCGCCAATGGGCGCCAATGATCGTGCTCGGGACCAGTGCGCGCCATTCTTCAGGCGTCACCACATGCTCCGTCAGCACACGGGGCTTGCCGTTGGTGCCGTAGTAGCACAGACCGCGCTGCGATGCCCAACACACGCCATGGTCCACGCTCACCACGCTGCGCTTGGACACGCAGGCTTCACGCAGGTTGATCGGCTTGTCCTGCATGCCCTCCGGAGCGCGGCCTTCCACCACACGCGGCAGGCCAGTGGTTGCCAACACCCACGACTGGCCGAACCTGGCCGTGCCCACAATGCGATCTGGCACCTGGCGCCGGTACTGCACGGGCCATGCATGCGGGTTGTAGGGAACGCATACCCCGTACTGCTTTTGATAGAAGCCGCCGTGCATGCCGTTCCACAACTCCAACAGCCCGATCATCCCGTCGTAGGGCTCGACCCATGCTGGCTTGCTGCTGTCGCCGCCGGTCTGCAAGACGGTGGATCGCGTGCCGTCGTCGGTGAACGTCGTATCGGCCAGCAGGTTGGAGCCGATCAGCCGGTAGTCTCCGCCCGTGCTCACGTAGAAGTTGCGGCCCGTCACGCCGTGGGCGCTGGAAGGATCGGCCGGGAACGTGGTCAGCGTGGCGGTTGACCCCCCTTTGCAGATCAACTCCGTGGCCGGGCCTGGGGCGCTCTCGTCGCCGTTGTAGCGCGTGAACGTGGCCACGTAGGAGCGCGTCTCATTGTTGCCATCGCCCTCCGTGGACACGGTTGCCGTCATGCCGGAGCCGGGCGCCGGGACGCCCATCCAGTAGGCCCCGGTCGGGTAAGGCGTTGACCCGAGAAACGTGTTGTCGGTGTACGCTGGCTTCAGGAAGTTGCCGCCCGTTCCATAGGTGCGCTCGGTCGGGTCGTTGGCCAGCAGCGAACGCGCAAAGTCCACGTCGACCGTGAAGGCCAGCCAGTACAGCGTATCGCTGGCCGTCTCGCGGCCCATGCGATAGATCGCCTGCTGCTGCGTCGATCCGTAACCCACCAGCGTGTGCACCGTCGTTGCCGTTTTCCGGCCCCGCAAGTCGCCATGGCTGGTGTCGATGTTGGTCGCAGATGTGCCAAGTCCTTCGGCCAGCATCTTGGCGTTGATGGCAGTGTTCCCGCCTTTGAACTGGGTATCGCCGAAGATCAGCACGGCAGCACCTCAGTGGAACGGCGGGTAGACCTTGAGCTTGGCGGTTTCGCCCAGCGCAGATCCTCCGCTGCCGTCAACGACCTTGGCCTGAAGGCGCCACGTTCCTTCGACATCGAGATCGCCTGTCGTTGGCACATACACCACCAGCGACCCGTCGATGGTTGCCGTCCACTCGACCTCTGTCTCTCCGTCCGGCTTGAGCGCAACAATGCTCACTGTTGCGGCTCCGGACAGATCGGCGTTCGTCTCCAGCTCGATGCGGACGCTGGTGTCTCCAACGTAGGTCTTTCCCATGGCTGCGTCCTCGTGGTCAGGGGATCGGGCTGCTCAGGCCCGCAAATTGCGTCAAGGCTGCAAGCAGTTGAACGTTCGGAGTGACTCGACTCAGCAGGTGGACCACATCCAGCGCGCCATCGGCAAGGCCGCTGTAGGTCAGGACAACGTTTCGGCCCGTGTACGCATAGGCCCCGGCAAGCGCCTGCAGCGTTGAAGCCTTGGCCAGCATGGCGCTGTAGCCGGTGATCGCGTAGGCCCCCGGCGTCATGACACGGATCTTGACCCAGTTGGTCGAGCGCGAGAACTGCAGATCGGGAACGGCCTGCCCGCCCGTCATCTGGCGCGGCGACGATGCGGCGGGTGTGTTGATCACGATTGAAG
>JBDQLO010000153.1:0-3314 GCA_040262735.1 Fluviibacter sp. | reverse complement strand
TTCATTTCATCGAGCAAGCGTTTGACATGGGGGAGTTTTTCCCAAGCATCCGCACCCAAAACAAAGGGTGCGACACGCGCCCAGCCCCAAACGGACATGTCCACGATGGTGTACTCATTGCCCATCATGTAAGGCTGATTTGCCAACAGATCATTGATGAGGTGCCAGTGACGCCAAGCTTCAAAGTCATAGCGATTAACGGCATAGTCATTGGGCTTGGGTGCAAAGTGCTTGAAGTGAACGGCTTGACCACAGTAAGGGCCAATGCCCGTGGCCACAAACATCAGCCAAGAGTACATCTCGGCTTTGTTTTTGGGCGTATCGGCAGGCACGAATTTGCCAATCTTTTCAGCCAAATAAAGCAGCATAGCGTTGCTGTCAAAAATGCGAACGTCATCGTCCATCATGGCAGGGGTCTTGGCGTTGGGGTTGATGGCCTTGAAGGCATCAGAGTGCTGCTCTCCTTTGCGCGTGTCCACCGGAATGAGTTCGTAGGGCTCACCTGTCTCTTCCAGGTACAGCGCAATCTTCAATGGATTGGGTGACGGATGGAAATAGAACTTGATCATGAGAGCTGCTCCTTGTGGGTTTGGATTGAAAGGGTTAAATGAATGCGAGCCAAATACCGATCGGCAGAAACGCCAAGCTCAACGTTTCATACGATATCTGCCGCCACCCAGGGCGGCAGCGGCGTTCCACCGGTGTAGTGGTTCTCGGCGGGGTTTTCGCGGAACAGGACATAGAGGTCCGTCGGAACCACACCCAATTCGATCTGCAGGATATTGGCGATGGCATCCACCAAGGCCTTCTTGCGCTCAGCCTCCCGCCCTGGACGCAAGTCCACCGTCACCAGCGGCAGACCATCGCCGATTTCGCCGAAGGCCTCGCGCACGGCAACGTAGTCATACTTGATTTCTTTGGGGGCAAGCGTTTTTAGCACGGCCTGCTTGACGCCTTCACGAATACGCTTCTTCGTCTCCTGGGGCGTGCCCTCGGGCACTTCAACACGGATAACAGGCATGGTCAGCTCCTTGATAAATTGGATTGGAAATGGCGGCGCAGAATGATGTTCGGCACGGCCAACAGACAGCGAAGAGCCGTCTCATTCGACCCGGTAGCGCTTCACCGCATCCACGTTCCAAGCCAAGCCGTTGCCGATGCGCGCCGGTGGCATCGCGCATCCGCCGCTCAGTTCGAGAGGGTGCTGCAAGATCGGATCCGCCCAGTCGACATATTCCAACCAGTGCGCTGTCGGGCTGGCGGCCATCAGGTGCACACTGACCTCGGCGAACAGGTGTGAAGACAACTCGATGTTGGCCACGTCGGCCAGCGCCGCAGCCGCGATCCATCCGCTGACGCCGCCTATGCGTTCAAGATCCGGCATCACGAAGTCGGACGCGCGTGCCGAAAGGGCCTGTGCCATGGCGCGTGGCCCGGCGAAGTTCTCGCCGATCTGCACTGGCGTGCGCAAACCGGTTGCCAGTTCAGCGCAGCTGGCGTAGTCGTCGTGGCGAATCGGCTCTTCGATCCAGTAAAGCCCTTCGTCATCGAGTTGGCGGCAGCGCTCGCGTGCGGCAGCTGGGCTCAGCGCCTGATTGAAGTCGGCCATCAGGTGCGCGGCTGAGGGTATGACCTTGCGAACTGCGCGCACCGCTGCGAGGTCGTCTTCGCCGCGCGCTCGCCCAAGCCGCATCTTGATGGCGCTGAAACCTTCGGCCACGAGTTCAAGCGCTTCATCGGCCGCAGCTTGTGGGGGCAGCAGGCCGAGGCCGTTGCTGTTGTAAGCCGGTATCGATCGCAGCGGCGCCCCGAGCAGGGTTGCCAGCGGCAGGGCAGCGGCCTTGGCCAGCGCATCCCAGCAGGCGATGTCGATGCCGGCCATGACCATCGAGACCAAGCCCCTGGCGCCAATCAAGCGGAACCGGCCTTCGAGCAGGCGCCGCACCTCGGTCGGCGCTACCGACTTGTCTGCCAGCACCGCAGCGGCGTCCTGGAACAGCGCATGGGCCGCGACCCCGGCGCTTTGTAGGTAGCAGAACAGATAGGCGTGGCCGACGATGCCCTCTTTGGTTTGCAGATCGACCAGCAGCAGAGGCGCGTGGTCGATGCGCATCGCACTGGTGCCCAGCGCCCGGCGCATCGGCACGTTGACCAGCGTGGTCTGGATCGAACGAATCTTCAGGTCGTGCGGTGTCACTTCGGCTTGCCCTCGCTGTGCACAGAAAGAATGTCGAAGATGGCGCGGTTGCAGGGGGTGGAGATGCCTAGGCGCTGGCCGCGTGCCACAACGTCGCCACTCAGCCAGGCGACTTCGAGCCTTCCGCCGCGTTCGAGGTCGTTGTGCATCGACGAGGTCATCGTTGCTGGCAATTGGTCGCAGAAGGCCAGCCGGTCGTCGGCGAAATTGGCAGCCAGCGGTACACCCTCGGCGCGTGCAACCTGCACCACCTCGTCCATCGTGTCGCGCAGGAATGCCCGTGCGCGTTCGTTGCTTCGGATGACGCCAACCGGCGTTCTTGTGGTCGCCGTGGTACCGGACAGCCCGACCAGGAAGACAAATTTCTGCCACACGGCCTGCCGGATGTTGGTGCTGAGTTCCTGATCGATGCCGGCCTTGACACAGGCATCGCGCAGGCGCTTAACTCGCTCGCTGAGGCTGCCGTCGTACTCGCCGAAGACCAGCTTCTGCATGGCACCGGAGTGCCGGATCAAGCCCGGTTCGGCGATCGTCGCGGCGATGTAGCAAACGCCGCCGATGACGCAGCGTTCTCCCAGCACCTGGCGCAGGATGTCATCCTTGACCACGCCGTTCTGGAACGAAACGACGGCCGTGTCTTCGCCGATCAGGGGTTTGATGGCAAGGGCTGCCGCTGCGGTGTCCCAAAGCTTGACGCCAAAAAGCACCAGTTCCGTCTTGCCGATGCTGGCCGGGTCGTCGGTCGCTTGCACCTTCGGTAGGTGGAGGTCGCCCAGCGAGCTTTCTATGCGCAGGCCATGCCCGCGCAAAGCGGCCAGCTGTGCCCCGCGTGCCACAAATGTCACGTCGCATCCCGCATTTGCCAGCCGGGCGCCAAAGTAACCACCGATGCCACCTGTTCCCATGATCGTGATATGCAAGGTCATCTCCATTTAGGGTTGAATTTCAATGTTTGTGCATTGTCTCGTACTTGATGCAACAATACGTACATATAAATTTGCAATTCGTACAAATGGATGCCCCTCGCTTAGATCGACTCACTGCCCTGCTGGAAGGACTCAGCCCAAAAGTAACGCAGACCTCCAAGGCGGACGGGTTTTCGTTACACATCGTCAAG
>JBDQLO010000152.1:0-3319 GCA_040262735.1 Fluviibacter sp. | reverse complement strand
GGCGCGCGCGTCGTCACCGATGTAGGGCGTGGCCGCAAGCAGCGAGCCATACAGCAGCAGGTCCGGGGCGTTCGATGTGAGCCAGTTGGTTTCGTTGCTGGTGCTTAGCGCCGTGAATTTGGCGTAATACGATCCTGCGATGGTGTAGGTACTGTCGGGGTACGGGCCGAATATGAAATTGCTACCGTCTCGGGCAATATACGCAGGCTTGCTGCCTGCCGCCCTGTCCGGGTATTGCCAGTAGATCCAGCCGGGGTCTTTCTGCTCCAGCAACTTCGTCGGGCTGCCATCGACGTACACGTACCGAAGCTCGAGGTAGTCGGCAGGCACTGCAATGACACCGCTGGCGATGGTGTCGCTGAGTGCCGTCTCCATCGGCTTAATGCGGAGCTCGCGGGCGATGCGCGCTTCGCAGAGGTCAATGAAGGTGTCCACCTGCGTGTCCAGGTCTGACCTATCGAGCCAGTCGGAGATCGCAACTTTAAGGGTGCTGTAATTCGTTATAGCCATGTCAGTCCCTGCCGTGGTTCTCGTGGAAGCCGTGAAGAACCTCAGCAGCCTTGCGGGCCGCGATGGCCTCAGCCTTCGAGGCGAAGCGGCCAAGCCTGATGGTTTTTCCGTCTACCATGATTTGCGCCGCCCATTTGCTATTTGCTTTATCCCATGTCACGCCGATATGGCCAGAGGTATTGTTGCTTGGCCGCTTTGCGTTGCGCTGATTCTCTGTGTTATCAACCACGCGCAAATTCGCAAAGCGATTGTTTGTCTTGTCGCCGTCGATGTGGTCGATCTGGTCGGCTGGATCCTTTCCGTAAAAGATTTTCCAGGCCAGGCGGTGAGCCTTGTACGAAACGCCGTCGAGTCTGATATCCAGGTTGCCGTTTTTCGCTAGACTGCCGGCCTTATCGCCGGCCTGCGCGCGCGACCCTCGCGACTTACGCCACGTAAAATCGCCGGTCGCGTACTCGTAGTTGAGAGCGTCCCTTATCTCGAACTCGCTAGGCAATATTTTTGCTTTCATTTCAAGTAATCCCACTCGGCACGCCAGTCGCTTGCGAACTCGACGTTTTCATAACCAGGAAACCAGGGACCGCCCAAGGACCAATGAACCAGTTTCGCGTCTTCATTATATTCGTCTACACCGACTACATGCTGCCATTCGGCAGGAAGTCCACCGATATCGTAATCATTCAAAAACTTGAACTGATGAAGTGATAGCCCGCTCGCGTTGTTGACGTAATCCGGCGTCAATTCTTTACACCGCGAGCAGTTCATCAACATCATGGCCGACCACAGCTTGCGGTTGGTGCCGTCTGGAAGCTCGGGGTATGCGCTCTGCGGTCTGCCCAGGAACTTGGTGCCGTCATCCGGCCAGAAGTCTTTCTTGACGACTTGCACGGCCTTGTCTGGGTCTCTCAGAGCCCACAGCTCGGCGATGTCGCCGCGCATCAGCATGTCGGCGTCGAGCCATATCGCGAACCCCTCGAAGCCTGCCAGGTAGGGCACCAGGAAGCGCGAGAAGGCAAACGTGTTGCTCTGCCTTGGGTCTGCCGGTCGCGTCAGTGGCACAAGGTGCGGCGCTACCGGGATGATGCTCACCGGCTCTGACGCCTGGCGAATGATGCTGTTGGCCAGTACGTGGTAGGCCGCAATCTCGTCTTTGTCGTAGCCGATGAAGATTCGGATCATGCTTACCAACTATCATCGCCCACGGCGTCAATGTCGCCAGCGTCAAAGGCGGCTTCGCCTCCAAAGTCGCTAAATGCGTCTCCGCCGCTGTCGCTGAAGCCAAGATCCCCCATGCCGTAGCCGTAACCAGGATCATTGAAGGCGAACGCATTGGCGTCGGGGCCGGTGCCATACCCGCTGGCAAAGTCAGCGTCAGTGAAGCCACTGTACTGCGATTCACTCGAGAACTCCGGCCCTATGTCGAACAGCGGCTGATTCATCTCCGGCATCATGTAGCCGAGGGCTTTACCTGCGATCATGCCGCCAATGCCCAGCCCTGGAATCATGCCGAGCATTGACGCCGGCGTGACGTTGCTCATGAGGCCATGCATAAAGCCCGGCATGCGCGTGGGCGCTTGATCCATGTAGCCGCCGGCGTTACCGAATGGCGCCGTGCGAAAGGCGTCCTCCTCGACCAGGTTGTCACCGGGGTCGTTGCGTAGCGCCAGCCACTTATCAAACTCGCTGGGGCCGGTCTGCATCGGCGCGCCCGGCGGGGCGACATCGGCAGGCGGCACGTCAGTGCCGGGCGCTGCTGGTGGGGTGACGGTGCGCGGGTGGCCTGGGATCTTGGTCGGGTCGTAAGTTGGATCGGTAAGCCGGTCTCCGCGCAGGCTGCGCCGGATGATCTGGGTCGGCATGCCGACGTAGTAGTTGGCCAGCGCCGGATGGTAGTTGCCCAGCAAGCCGCCTGGCTGGCCAGCGGCTGGGTCTGCGATCAAGCCTTGCACGCCCGCGGGCGCTTGCAGCGAGCCGCCGCCCATGCTGGGCGTTGGATACATCGGGTTGTTGAAATATGCCATTCGGTGCGGCCTCTAAGTGATGCTGATTGTGATCGCAATGATGAGCAGGCAGGCGATGATTAGGTGCTTGGTCATGGTGTGTCGTAGTCCATCCAGAATGGGCGTTGCTTACGCTCATCGCTTAGCAGGCCAGCGCGCCCTTGCACGGTTCTGGCTTCAACCTCACCCGGTAGCGCCATGTATGACGCTCGGGCCTTGTCGCGCAGGACAGATTCAACCGTCAAGTCTTGGTATTGCGTGGCCGCCTCAGACGCTGCGGCGCGCGCTGCATCCACGTCGGGGATGTCCTTGCCACCGCGCAACTGGGCAAATAGTCCATTTGTGGCTGCATCCTCAGAAACGCCCAATCGGTCTACCGAGCGCTTGAAAGCGTCATAAAAGCCTGGGTCGTCCACATTGGTTATGCCTGCCGCGCGTAGGTCATCAACTACATCAGCGCCTAACATGGTGTCGTCCATCACCACGCGCGAAGCGGATACCTGTGACGCGGGCACGGCAAACTGATCGATATTGCCGCCGGGTGAAAACCCTTCTTTGTTCTGCACTGCATGCTGTAGCTCATGCAGCAGTGTGCTTTTTGTCTCGTCAGGTGATAGCGAATCACTTAAACGTATACGCCCGACGTCGCCATCGGGAAGAATATACGAGCCAGACTTGCCACCCATCGACCTGAAATCTACGGGCGTGTCCGCCAGCTCTGGGTAATGCCGGGCCAGTTCCGGGTGGCTCATCAAATCTCTGACGCGCGTCTGCCTGTCGCCATACGTGGCGTTGGTATTGATGGACGC
>JBDQLO010000151.1:0-3323 GCA_040262735.1 Fluviibacter sp. | reverse complement strand
GACCAATATCAATTTATCCAGTGCCAGTACCGTTAGTGGAACCACTACCGATGGTACTCCGTACTCTTACCCCAATGTTCCGTACAACATTTACAATTTTACCCAGCAATATGGAACAACTAATACCTCGCTTATTTCGAGCGTGGGTTGGCGCTTGAATTCCCTGAATTCGAACATCATGCCGACCGAAGGTAATCGTTTCGGTATCGGTGCTGAATTAGCAAGCCCGCCGGGGAGTATTGCCTACTACAAGCTGTCCTACCAGCAACAGCATTTCATGCCGCTGAACCAGAAGAAGACCCTGCTGCTGATGGGGAACGCCAATCTGGGTTACGGTCAGGGTATGGGCGATAAAGCCTACCCGTTCTACAAGAACTTCTACGCCGGTGGTATTGGCTCGGTGCGGGGTTATAAGCCGGGCACTGTGGGTCCGCAGGCGACCAATGCCGGTGGGGGCACGTCCTATATCGGCGGTAACCAACTGGCGACAGGAAATTTTGAAGTGCAGGGCGCTTTGCCGGGGCTGGCCGAGACCATGCGCTGGAATATCTTTTATGACGTCGGTTACGTTGGGGCCGTCGGTTCCGCGACACCGGGTTGTTACCCGGGTATCGTATGTAACCCGTCCAATAATTCGATCGCCACCTCCGTGGGGCTGGGCATGACCTGGGTGTCACCGGTGGGCCCGCTCAAATTCAGTCTGGGTTATCCTTTGGGTGCCGGGCCCGGGGCTCAGCGACAACCGTTCCAGTTTACGATGGGTAGTGCTTTTTAAAGAGACCAACATGACCACGATGCGACAAGTCTTTCGGGTGTGCGGCGTAGCATTCGCTTGCGGATTTTTTATGACCGGATCCGTCCGCGCCGATGCCAAGATCGGCTTTGTCGACATCCAGCGCCTGTTCGATCAGGCACCAGTCGCTGTGAAGGCAAAAAAGAAACTGGAAGCCGAGTTTTCCAAGCGCGAAGCCGACTTGCAGAAGCTGAACAAGCAGATCAAAACACAGCAGGAGGCGCTGGAAAAGAACGGTGCCACCCTGTCTGAATCCGAGCGTCGTAACAAGGAGCGGGATCTGGCAGATCTGACCCGAGATTTCCAGCGTAAACAGCGCGAGTTCCGCGAAGACCTGGAAATCAGAAGCAATGAGGTCAATGCCATCGTCTTCGAGCGTGCGAACAAGGCGCTGCGCCAGGTGGCCGAAGCCGAGAAGTACGATCTGATCGTTCAGGACGCCGCCTACTTCAATCCGCGCATCGACATCACCGACAAGATCATCAAGGCGCTGGTCGATGACGGAAAGCTGCCAAACTAGCATGGCACGCCCGGTAGTCACTCTGACGCTGGCAGAGATCCAGGCGGCGCTCGGCGGCGAGCTGGTCGGCGATGGTTCGGTGACGGTCTCTGCAATCGGACCGTTAGCCGATGCCCGGTCTGGCCAGATCAGTTTTCTGTCCCAGCGCAAGTACGCGCCACTCCTGGCAACGACCCAAGCGTCCGCGCTGATCCTGCCACTCGAAGCTGCCGGGCATTATCCTCGTGCGCATATTCTGACCCAAAACCCCTATCTATATTTCGCCCGGGTCAGTCAGCTACTCAATCCGCTGCGCGTGCCGGATCCGCCCATTCATCCGTCGGCGATTATTGCCCCCACTGCCAAAATCGGGCGGAATGCGGTGATTCACGCGGGCGTGGTCATTGGCGATGATGTCGTGATTGGTGACGATGCAGTCATCTACCCGAATGTCGTGATTTATCACGATTGCCAACTGGGCAATCGCGTCGTGCTGCATGCCGGCGTCGTGATTGGTGCCGACGGTTTTGGTAATGCCAAGGATGGTGATGTGTGGGTCAAGAGTCCCCAGATTGGGCGGGTTGTGATCGGTGACGATGTCGAGGTGGGTGCCAATACCTGTATTGATCGCGGTGCGCTCGACGATACGACCATTGGCAACGGGGTCAAGATCGACGATCAGATCATGATCGGCCATAACTGTCGGATCGGTGATCATACGGCCATTGCCGCCTGCGCCGGTATCGCCGGAAGCACCATCATCGGTAAACGTTGTCTGGTGGGCGGTGCCGCCATGTTTTCGGGTCATATCGAGATCTGCGACGATGTCCAGATCTCCGGTGGAAGTGCCATTATTAAAAGCATCCGCAAGCCGGGTCAGTATACGGGCGTCTTTCCCAGCACCCCTCATGCCGACTGGTTGCATATCGCGGCCCAGATGCGTCAACTCGACGTGCTGGCCAAAAAAGTTCAACAGCTCGAAACCCAGATTCAAATATTGACTGCAGCACCCTCCGGAGATCCGTCATGAAACTCAATGTCCACCAGATCCGCAAGATTCTCCCGCACCGCTACCCGTTCCTGCTGGTGGATCGGGTCGAGGACATCGTGTTCGGACAGCGGATTCATGCCATCAAGAATGTCACGGTAAATGAACCTTGCTTTCCGGGGCATTTTCCCGAATACCCGGTCTTTCCGGGCGTGCTCATTATGGAAGCACTGGCACAGGCGGCGGCTATCCTGACCTTTGCTTCGGCCAGTGAGGAGGAGACTAAAAACGCGGCGGACGATTTGTACCTGTTTGCCGGTATCGACAATGCCCGCTTCAAGCGTCCGGTCACGCCGGGCGACCGTCTGGAGCTCTTTGCCGAGATGACGGCCAGCAAGCGCGGTATCTACAAATACAAGGCTGTCGCCAGGGTCGACGGTCAGGTCGTTGCCGAAGCCGATCTGATGTGCGCACACCGTAAGATGGGTGATGCCTGATATGGTCACCATTCATCCCAGCGCGCTTGTCCACCCGAAGGCCCAGTTGGGTATCGGGGTGTCGGTAGGTGCGTTTACCATCATTGGCGAGCAGGTCAGCATTGGCGATGGCACCAGTATCGGCTCGCACTGTGTGATCGAGGGGCACACCCGTATCGGCCGCGACAATAAGATCCATCATTACGCGGCTCTTGGTGGTGTCCCCCAGGACAAAAAGTACAACGGTGAGCCCACGCGTTTGGAAATCGGTGACCGCAACACCATCCGCGAGTTTGTCAGCTTTCATGTAGGCACCGCGCAGGACAAGGGCGTGACATCGATCGGTTCTGATAACTGGATTATGGGTTATGTGCACATCGCGCACGATTGCCAGATCGGCAATCAGGCCATTTTGGCAAGCAATGCCCAGTTAGCCGGTCACTGCGAAGTGGGTGATTGGGCCATCCTGGGGGGGCATACCGGGTATCACCAATTTGTCCGCATCGGGGCGCATGCCATGATCGGTGGTGGATCCATCGTTGTGCAGGACGTGCCGCCCTACGTCAT
>JBDQLO010000150.1:0-3326 GCA_040262735.1 Fluviibacter sp. | reverse complement strand
GGAACACTGATTGACCGCATGATTCCGAGCATGGATAGCGAGGATTGGGTTTCCAGGTTTTTAGTCGGCAACGCATTGGAGAAACGCTTGAGCACGGTGTTGGGCATCGAATCCAGCATGAACGATCCTCTGGCAAAACGATCCGCTGGCGAGATGGTTCCCGGCAAGAAATTGACCCCGCCTACATCCTTTCAGTAGCTATTAATCGCCAGCTGTTTAGTGTAACTTGGGTCATTCGTCATCACCTTGTATTGCTTACCATGATGAATCACGAGCTTGCCATCCAGATATTCAAAGATTGCCGAGTCGCCACTGGCATCAGATAGGGACAAATGTAGCGTTGAAGCAGAACCATTGGGTAGCACAGGCGCAACCAGTCGAAAAGGTTCGGACTTCATCGCCTGCACGGCCTAATCAACCGTTGCAAAATTGTCCAGGGCATACTGAGCCCACATGAGGGTGGAGAGTGTCGGTTTATCCCCCACCTTGCCATACTGGGCCTTCGCCAGATAGAGCAGATTAGCCACCAGGCCTTTTTCATTCATGCCATCAGCTGCGGCAATGTCATAGGCCGTGGTAACAACGCTCCCATACTTCGATGTCCATGTGATGGAGTTTGAGCCGGCAGCGCCCGTATTAGTAATCCCCTTGGGCAGCACCCAGAGGTTGGCATTCATATCTTCCATCCAGTCCATAGAACGACCGGTGACGACCACATTGGATGGTCCGCTGTACATCACACGAGAGCAGGCTAATGATTGCTCAACACTCATGCTGCCAATCGCACTGGCAATTAGCAGCATCGCGATCTTTCATTTTTTGGGTTGTCATGTCGTATATCCTCTTGGGGTAATGGTTTATGCCATGCCACATGAAAAAGGCCAGTCAGATTAAGCTAACTGGCCTTTTATTTTGGTGCTTTGGTCGTTAACCGGCAGCGACCAGATTCTTGATGTTTTCGATGGTCGACGGATCGTCGATGGTGGTCAGATCGCCCGGGTCACGGCCTTCGGCCAGCGCCTGCAACGAACGACGCAGCATCTTGCCCGAACGCGTCTTCGGCAACGCGGTGACGAAATAAACGCGACCCGGCCGGGCGATGGCGCCCAGGATACCGTCGACTGTGCCCATGACTTCTTTTTCCAGCGCCTTGACCTTGTCGGCGGTATCGACCACGCCCGCGTCCTTGACCACGGCGAAGGCGATCGGCACCTGACCCTTGAGCTTGTCTTCGACGCCGACCACGGCCACTTCGGCAATCGCCTTGTGGTTCTGGACAGCTTCTTCGATTTCGCGGGTGCCCAGACGGTGGCCGGCGACGTTGATCACGTCATCGGTACGACCCAGGATGGTGAAGTAACCGTTATCGTCTTTGATCGCCCAATCGTACGAGGAGTAGACCAGCGGGTCTTTGAACAGGCTGAAGTAGGTACTAACAAAACGCTCGTCCTGACCCCAGACGGTCGACAGACAGCCCGGTGGTAGTGGCGGCACCACAGCGGCAATGCCCTTTTCGTTCGGACCGCACTCGGTACCATCTTCGCGGAAGATGCGCAGGTCGTAACCATAGACCGGGAACGATGGCGAACCGTACTTGATCGGTGTTTTTTCAACACCCGGGACGGCCGCAATCATCGGCCAGCCGGTTTCCGTTTGCCAGTAGTTATCGATCACCGGCTTGTTCAGCTCACCCATAAACCATTCGTGGGTCGGTTCGTCGAGCGGCTCACCGGCCATAAAGATGTGCTTCAGGCTGGAGAGATCGTGCTTCTTCATGTAAGCCGGATCTTGCTTCTTCAGCACGCGCGCTGCAGTCGGCGCGGAGAACATGACATTAACCTTGTATTTTTCAACAATCTGCCACCAGATGGCCGGATCCGGACGCAGGGGGGTGCCTTCGTACACCACGGTCGCCATACCGGCGATCAGTGGGCCGTAAACGATGTACGAGTGACCCACCACCCAGCCGATATCCGAGGTCGAGAAGAAAGTCTCACCGGGGCCACCCAGATAAATATGCTTCATCGAGGCCGCCAGGGCCACGAGGTAACCCCCGGTATCCCGCTGCACGCCCTTCGGCTTGCCCGTGGTACCCGAGGTATACAAAATATACGAGGGGTGCGATGACTCGACCCAGACGCAGGGCACCTGGGCATCCATATGCTGTGCGCGCAGTTCGGCGTAGTCCACATCGCGGCCGGCAACTTTCGGGAAGCCTTTATCTAGACCACGATCAACAATCACCACCTTCGCCGGCGGGAATTCGGCCAGGCTCAGAGCTTCGTCAACGAGGTGCTTGTAAGGTACCGGCTTGCCGTTACGCATACCGGCATCGGCCGTCACCATGACGGTCGGCTTGGCATCGTCAATTCGGGTGGCCAGCGAACCGGCGGCAAAACCGCCGAACACCACCGAGTGGATAGCGCCGATGCGCACCGTCGCCAGCATGGCGAAGATGGCTTCCGGAATCATCGGCATGTAGATCAGGACGCGATCGCCTTCTTTGACGCCCTGGCTTTGCAAAATGGCGGCCATGCGCTCGACTTCGCGCTGGAACTCGGCCCAGGTATAGATCTTTTCTTCGTCGGTCTCGGTAGAAACGAAGATTAAGGCTCTGTCGTTCGGACGCGCAGCAGCATGACGATCGACCGCGTTGTAGCAGAGATTGGTCTTACCGTTTACAAACCACTTCACGAAAGGCGGCCGCGAATAATCACAGACCTGCGTGAACGGCTCTTTCCATTCAACCAGCTTGGCCTGTTCGCCCCAGAACTCATCTCGGTTCTCGATCGATCGCTTGTGGAAATCCTGATACTTGCCCATAGTGACGCGCCTCCTCTGGCATGCTTATCAAGGGCACAACCATGGCTGTGCCCGTTTTTTATGATAAAAGTCGTCTTACATTAAACGGCGTCAGACCCACCTCATCCCTGAAGAATGAAATCGGAGCAACCCCGTAATTACGCAATAATTCGCCTTTAGTCTTACACGAAGCTGACCACCTCCTCGTTTCACGCCTGAAAACCATTTATGACCTCGTACACCCAAGCCCCCAGCCGTATTGCCGCCACCGCCCAACTCGGCCAGCAAATCTGGCTGGATACCCTATCCCGGGCACTCATCGAGAGCGGCGCCCTACAAAGCTGGATCAAAGATCATTCGGTGGCGGGTCTGACCTCTAATCCGGCGATTTTTCAGCAAGCGCTGAGCAAGGACCCAGCCTATGCCCCGGCCATTGCGGCGGCACGCAAAGCTGAGCCCGACCCGGAAATCCGTTTTGAAACGGTGGTACTGCCCGATATCCAGGCCGCCTGCGATCTGTTCCG
>JBDQLO010000149.1:0-3372 GCA_040262735.1 Fluviibacter sp. | reverse complement strand
GTCTGTTCGAGTATGTTTATCTGGCACGTCCGGATTCGACGCTCGATGGGGTATCGGTTTATGAGACTCGACTGCGCATGGGTGAAACGCTCGCCGCAAAAGTGCGCAAGGTGATCGACCCGAAGAACATCGACGTCGTCATTCCGATTCCGGATTCATCCCGTCCCGCCGCCTTGCAAATGGCCCAGGCGCTGGGCATTCCCTTTCGCGAAGGCTTTGTCAAAAACCGTTATATTGGTCGCACCTTCATCATGCCGGGACAGTCGACCCGCAAGAAGTCGGTTCGCCAGAAGCTCAACACCGTCCCGCATGAGTTTGCCGGCAAGAACGTGATGCTCGTCGATGACTCGATCGTGCGCGGAACCACCAGCCACGAGATCGTTGAAATGGCGCGGGCGGCCGGTGCCAAGAAAGTCTATTTTGCCTCGGCTTCGCCGCCGGTGCGTTTTCCTAATGTGTATGGCATTGATATGCCGACGCGTGGTGAACTCATCGCAACCGGTCGTACCGATGCCCAGATCGCTGCGCTCATTGGTGCTGACGAACTGATCTATCAGGATCTCGATGCCCTCGAAGCCTCGGTGCGCGAATGTAATCCGCGGATTCATCAATTCGATGCCTCGTGTTTCAATGGATGCTACATTACCGGTGATGTTGATGAGGCGTATCTGGATAATGTGGAACGTGCCCGTAACCAGAAACCGCTAAACACGGCCGGCCAGGATGACGAAGACGAAAGCGGCAATGCCGCCCAGCAGATCGAAATGTTCATCCGGCGTCCGGAGCAGTAAACAAGCGCGCTTATGAGTGAAAAACTGAACAAGCCTTTGCCGGCCGACCTGTCAATCGACACCCTGGCGGTCAGAGCCGGGATGGATCGCACGCATCATCGCGAGCACAGCGAAGCGATGTATCTGACGTCGAGCTTCGTTTTTGATAATGCAGCGCAGGCGGCCGTGATGTTCTCCGGTGAAGAAGACGGCAATGTGTATGCCCGCTTCACCAATCCGAGTGTGACGCTGTTCGAACAGCGTCTGGCGGCACTGGAAGGCACCGAAGCCTGTATCGCGACTGCGAGTGGCATGGCCGCCATTACGGCCATGATCATGGCCAATCTCAGTGCCGGCGATCACATCGTGGCCTCCAAATCACTGTTCGGATCCAGCATTCAGCTGCTTGGCACCGTCCTGCCGCGCTTTGGCATTGAAACGACCTTCGTGTCGCTGTCTGATCCTGCCGAATGGGCCGCGGCCGTCCGTCCCAACACCCGGCTGCTCTTTTGCGAAACGCCGTCGAATCCGCTGACCGAGATTGGCGATATTGCGGCGTTGGCCGCCATCGCCAAGTCGCATGGCGTTCTGCTGGCGGTCGATAACTGCTTCTGCACCCCGGTGCTGCAACAGCCCATGGCCCTGGGTGCCGATATCGTGGTGCACTCGGCCACCAAGTATCTGGATGGTCAGGGGCGTGTGCTGGGCGGTGCCGTCTGCGCCAATCGGGCCATCATCGAAAAGGTGTTCGTCTTTTTGCGCACCACCGGCCCCACGTTATCTGCCTTTAATGCCTGGGTGCTGGGCAAGGGCCTGGAAACGCTGGGCATTCGCATGCGGGCTCAGTCGGCGTCGGCGCTCGAACTTGCCCGCTGGCTTGAAGCACACCCCGGGGTCGAGCGCGTGTATTACCCCGGTTTGTCCTCACATCCGCAGCACGCACTCGCTCAGCGCCAGCAGTCAGGGGGTGGGGCGATTGTCAGTTTTGAAGTCAAGGGGGGCAAAGAGGCCGCCTGGCGTGTGGTAGACTCTTGCCAGTTGTTGTCGATTACCGCCAATCTGGGTGATACCCGTACAACGCTCACGCATCCGGCCACCACGACTCATGGTCGTATTACACCGGAAGCCCGTGCCGCGGCAGGCATCAAAGATAATCTGTTGCGCATGGCTGTGGGCTTGGAGTCGGTGGACGACATCCGTAACGACCTGTCGCGTGGCCTTCCTGTTTGATTGATTCGCAGGAACGTGCCGAACGTCGCAGCGTGTTCCTACCCCGATTTAATTTGCGCCCAAGCGCTCGCCCATGAGGGCCATGACGATGTCTTTTGAACAGTTTTCTCTCAGTGAATCGCGGCTGAAAGCGATCCAGGATGCCGATACCACCGGTGCGTTGACACCGACGCCCGTGCAGGCCGCGCTCATCCCGCTGATGCTGACCAGCAAAGATGTCCTGGTCGGCGTGCCCGCCGGTTCTGGTAAAGCGGCCGGTTATGCCATTCCCGCACTCGACCTGCTGCAGCGCGAAGACGCCGCATTGACCCAAGTCGCCGGTCGTTCGCCGCGTATTCTGGTGCTGGTGCCAACACGTGAGGTCGCGTTGCAGGTGCTGGATGCGTTCCGCACCTACGGCCGTCATGACAACTTCTATTCCTTTGCCGTTTATGGTGGGGTCAGTATGCACCCGCAGGTACAGGCACTGCAGCGTGGACTCGATGTCCTGATCGCTACACCGGGGCGTTTGCTCGACCATCTGGGTCAGGGGCACGTCAACCTCGATAGCGTCAAAGTGCTGGTCTTCGACGAAGTCGACCGCATGATGGATATGGGTCTGGCGACCGAACTCGAGCGACTCTATCCGTTGTTGCCTAAGGCGCGTCAAACCGTGGTCGTGGCCAGCTCGCTGGGCGAGGATATCCGCAACTTCGCCAATGGCCTGCTCAACTATCCCGAAGAAGTCATCATTGATCGCGGTGACGATGTCACTGCCCAGGTAGAACAGCGCTTCATCGCCGTCGACCCGCATCGTAAGCGCGAGCTGATGGCGCAGCTATTTAAGGAAGAAGCCTGGCCGCGTTCGCTGGTCTTTGCCCGGACCAAGTTTGGCGCCGAGGGTCTGGCGCGTAAATTGGCCAAGAGCGGCATCACCGCTTTTGCGCTGCATGCGCATCGTGGCCAGCCGCCGCGTGGTCGTGCGCTCGATGAGTTTCAGAACAATCAACTCAACGCGCTCGTCACCACCGACATGGCCGTCCGTGGTTTCGACATGGATGGCATTCAGCGGATCGTGCATTACGATCTGCCGGCCGTTCCGGATGATTACCCATCACGGCTGAATCGCGTGCTCAACGGTGAAGACGGTCGCATCGGCGATACCGTTGCCTTTGTCACGCATGACGATGCTGTCCTCGTTAAATCGATCGAACGTCTGCTCGGTCATCCGATTCAACCGGAAATCGTGCCCGGTTTCGAACCGATGTCGCCGGAAGCGCTGGCCGAGTATCAGGCCGAACAGGCCGCCAAGTATGCCGCCGATCCGCGCCATGCACGCCGGCAGCCAGGCGAGGGCGGTGAAAGCAGCGAGACCCAGGAAGAGGGTGGCGAG
>JBDQLO010000148.1:0-3381 GCA_040262735.1 Fluviibacter sp. | reverse complement strand
GTTAACGCACTCGGCATTGGCGCGCAGGGTCTGGGTGGCCTGACCACCGTGCTCGATGTCAAAATTCTGGATTACCCGACGCACGCCGCCTCGTTGCCGATCGCGATGATTCCCAACTGCGCCGCCACCCGGCACGTACACTTCCACCTCGATGGCTCGGGACCCGCTCACCTGCCGACCCCCAAGCTGGAGGACTGGCCCGATGTCACCTGGGCACCGGACGTCAAACAAGCCAAGCGAGTCAACCTAGACACGCTCACCAAGGCCGAAGTCGCGTCCTGGAAACCGGGTGACATCTTGCTGCTCAACGGCAAAATGCTCACCGGCCGTGATGCCGCCCATAAGCGCATTCAGGACATGCTGGCCCGTGGCGAGAAGCTACCCGTCGACTTTACCAACCGCGTCATCTACTACGTCGGCCCGGTCGACCCGGTAGGTGACGAAGTCGTGGGCCCGGCAGGCCCCACCACGGCCACCCGCATGGACAAATTCACCCGCATGATGCTGGAGCAAACCGGCCTCATCTCGATGGTCGGCAAGGCCGAGCGCGGCCCGGCGGCCATCGAAGCCATCCGCGACAACAAGGCCGCTTACCTCATGGCCGTGGGTGGTGCGGCCTACCTCGTCTCGAAAGCGATCAAGGAAGCCAAAGTTGTCGGCTTCAATGACCTCGGCATGGAAGCCATCTACGAGTTCACGGTCGAAGATATGCCGGTCACCGTGGCCGTGGATTCGTCGGGTACCTCCGTGCACGAAACCGGCCCGAAGGAGTGGCAAGTGAAGATCGGCAAAATTCCGGTCAAGTCCTAAGCTCCTGCTGCAGGAAACAACCGGGTGCCAACAGCGCAGCCTCCAGTGATCGGCGTCTTTGACTCTGGTCTGGGTGGTCTGTCGGTACTCGGTGCTCTGGCCGAGATCTGCCCCGCTGCCGACCTCATCTACGCGGCCGACACGGCACATGTTCCCTACGGCAACAAGACACCGGAGCAGATCCGCGCCCGTGTCCTCGCCATGGGGCAGGCACTCGTCAATGAAGGCTGCAACACGCTAGTGGTTGCCTGCAATACGGCCACGGCCGAGGCCATTGATGCGCTGCGCGCCGCACATCCCGGTATTTCGGTGGTTGGTATCGAGCCCGGCATCAAACCCGCCGCACTCAACACCCGAAGCGGTCAGATCGCGGTGCTGGCCACCGCAGCAACTGCGAAAAGCCAACGGCTGGCACAACTCATCGCCCGCTACGCACCCCACAAAGTGGTGCACGTGATTCCCTGCCATGGTTGGGCCACGGAAGTGGAAGCCCTCAACCTAAATGCCCCTTCGATCATCGAAGAAATCAACACGCAACTTCTACCGCTGATTCACCAGGGCGTCGACCAGGTCGTACTGGGCTGCACCCACTACGATTTTCTTGCGCCCATCATCAGCCAACTGATCGGCGGGAAAGCGCAACTGGTGGGTGTGGCGGGCGCCGTCGCCCGCCAGGCCTGCAAAGTTTCTGGCGCAGAAACACGCACGGGCACCGGCCAGATCCGTCTCTTGTCAACCATGAACCCCGTGCGTCTGACCGAGGCAACAAAGGTACTTGGCTTAGGCCACCTAATTGATCAACTTTACAGCCCGCCGCAGCATCTAGAGACACGTTAGTGGCCAATCGTCACGAATACCGCCTCATCACTCAAAAAACCCTATGAGCTACTACACGCGACAAACCATTACGCAGGTCCATCACTGGGATGACAAGCTGTTTAGCTTCAAATGCACCCGTGACCCCGCATTGCGTTTTGAAAACGGCCAGTTTGTGCTGATTGGACTGATGCAGAATGAACGACCGCTGCTGCGGGCTTACAGTTTTGTCAATGCCGACCATGAACCTGAGCTTGAATTTCTCAGCATCAAAGTGCCCGATGGGGCGCTGACATCCCGGTTGCAACATATCCAGCCAGGCGACGAGTTGATTGTCGCCAAGGCAGCTAAAGGCACGCTGGTGGTTTCAGACCTCAGCCCCGGAAAACGACTACTCCTGCTCGCCACAGGAACAGGGCTGGCGCCGTTTATCAGCATTCTGCGCGACCGTCAGCTCACAGCAAAATTCGAGCAAATCATTCTGGTTCATGGCGTGCGCCGGGTCAGTGAGCTGGCCTATGCGGCTGAGCTTCAACGCTTTGCAGAAAATCCAGGTGGCTACTATTATCCAACCGTCACGCGCGAGCCCTTTGTACACCAAGGACGAATTCCAACCCTGATGGAATCTGGCCAACTCTTTCGCGACCTCGGCATCGCGCCGCTCGACCCCACTGTGGATCGGGTCATGATCTGCGGTAACGGCCCCATGTTGAACCAAACACGTGCATTACTAGAAAAGCTGGGTTTTAAGGGATCGCCCGGCAAAGGTCAGCCGGGTACGTTTCTGGTAGAACAGGCTTTTGCAATGCAAAAACAGCTCGGTTCTTCGAATAAAGACTGATCATTTCAGGGGCTTGAAAAACCAGCCGTCTCCTCCATATCGGTTCCATGCGGGTAACCGCGCTACTTTATGGAGAATGACATGACGATTGTTCGTTATTCACCCCTGGATGAATTCCTCAAGAGCTTGATCACCACCACAGAACAGGGTACCCATCACACGTCGGCACCATCAATCTCTGTCGATGTCATCGAGCGAGAAAATGCGTATGTTGTTCATGCTGACCTGCCTGGCATCAACAAAGAAGCGATTGACGTCAGCATCGATGGCGCCCAGCTGACCATTTCAGCCGAACGCAAAAATGAAAAATCAGTCTCGGAGACTGACAAAGTCCTACGTACCGAGCGGCAATATGGCAAAACAACGCGAACCTTCCAGTTCGAGCATGAGCTGGACGAAGCACAATCGAGTGCACGCTTTAATCATGGGGTGCTTGAACTGCTTTTACCCAAAAAAATTCAAAGCACTGCGAAGCGTCTGACCATCGAATAATGCCCATAGCTTAAAAATTACGCGCGAGCACCCGCAAACGGCCTGTTCTCAAGGACAGGCCGTTTTGCTTGATGTCTCCGAAAGCTGATCCATTCCCTAATTTGGGAATATACGGGCCATGGTCACCACAGCGACAATCATCGCGGTGCGGTTAATTTTTAAAACAACGTTGTACATCCAGGAGATCTTTCATGAAACTCAGAACCTTTTCGAGGATATTCCTCGCGACATCTCTGCTCGCTGCAACGATGACCAATTCCTATGCTTGCACCGTTCTGGCATTCACAGACGCCAAGGGCAATGTCTACCAGGGTCGGGCCAATGAATTTTTGTATCAGCAGCCCGACGAATTGACCTATTGGCCGGCCGGTACCCGCATTGAATCCGTCACGCCCAATGGCCAACAAGGCAAGACTTTTAAC
>JBDQLO010000147.1:0-3453 GCA_040262735.1 Fluviibacter sp. | reverse complement strand
GAGTCGATCACGGGTCGCGGCGGGTGCACCTCATCGGCCATCGGGAGGTCGCTGCCGTCGAGCCGGCGCTTGGCGGCGTTGAGCCGGTCGGCCAGCGCGGTGGCCAAGGCGTTCACACCATCGTCCTCGGCGCCGACGATCTTGAAGTGCCGCCCGAGCAAGGTCAGCCCGGCCATCTTGTCGGCGCGGTGGCTCTTCTTGACCGGGCCGCTCTCGACCGGGGGGTTGCCCTCGTCGGCCGTGACGAGCTAGTCGCGGATCTCGACTTCGACTTGCACGATGGTGGAAGCCACGTGGTCCGGCAGCGCGTTGATCGGGATGAGGTTGCCGTCGTCGTCGAAGAGGTCGTTGGCTGACTGGAAGGCGATGTCGGCCAGTTCCTTCTTGACCTTCTCGGCGGTGATGCCGACGTGCTGGAACTGCAGCGAGTTGAGGTAGCGGATGCGCGCGGTCGCTTCGGCGTCGTTGAGCAGGTTGCGCGCCGTGGGCAGAGTCACTCCGGCCAGCTTTGCCGCTTGACCGCGCGAGCCGCTCGTGGCCACGTAGTGCTGCACGAAGGCCTCGTGTTTCGGATCGACGAGGGCGACGGAGCCTGGGTGGGTGGGTGCGAGGACGGCGCTCATGGCTTCTCGGCTCCTTCGGCAACCCACCGCTCACCCAACGCCTTGATTGCGCCGATGTGCTCTGCGCGCTTTGCTTTCCGCACGGTGTCAATCAGCGTGCCAAACAGATCCGGTTTGCGGCACGCAAGGCAACCCAACTCCTTGGTGCGCGTGATGTCACCATCAATCTGCGCGTGCACCTTGTTGTCGGCGGTGGCGCCTTGAAACAGCGCTATCTGGGTGCAGACCAACAGTGCTTGCCAAGGGTCTTGCGGCCCATAGCCGGTCTGCCGCACCAGCAGCACTTGATGCGTCTTGCACAGGTCGGCGATCTGGATTTGCGGATTGTCCATCAGCGGTGCTCCGTGATCAGTTCGTGCTCCACCACTCGCAGGGTGCCCAGCACGAGGGCGAGTGGCAGCCCGTCGTACTCATGCAGCAGTTCGGTGACGCGGGCGGCCAGTTCTCCCGCGAGTTCGGCATGCGACTTGGCGGCTGGCAGTTTGCGGATTGCGGCTTGGAGCTTGTTCATCGTGCGAACCTGCGGTTTTTTGCAAACAAATCCAAATTTGAAAATTTCCACAAAAATTTTTTCCGGGTGGGGCCCCAAGAGGGGGTAGAGGGCCTTCTGCATAGCGGGGCCTCCCCCTACCCCCACCCCCTCTTTTTCTAGGAGTCGATCGCTCCGGCGCGCTGTCCCGGCCGCCGAGTACCAAGCCACAAGCCGCAAACCGCCAAGCCAGCGCTGCGCCACGGTTCGGAGCTCGGCGCGCCCTGGGGAGTTGTGCACAGGCGGGGCATGCCAGTTTCAAGGCCCGACCGGCGCTAACGGGTGTTATGTCCACTCTGCCAAGTGAAGGCGCAGGTCAGTTATCCACCGTGGCCTGGTGCTGGCGAAGCTTCGCGTTCCAGTCGCGGACGTGCTTCTGGCAGCCGGCGACTGCAGAGACCCAATTGGTATTGCGGATCGCGGCTTCCGTCTCGGGGCTTGTGGTTTTCATAAGCGAATCAAGCACTTGCGCAGTGCAGTGCTTGGCCATCTCCACCGGATCGACCGGCGCGGCGCTCTGCCAGCTGGCGACCTTGGCCAGATTCGTGCTGAAAACGAACAGAATCCCTCCGATATCGGGCGAATTGCCCTCAAGTCTGTGTAGATCGGCCATGGTTTTTTCAGATTGTGGGACGTTTAGACAGAATATTGCATAAGAGTGGGGGTTGTCAAGCGAAAAATTGCAAGTTGGCGAGCTTTGGACTGGCTATCGGGGCGCGCTGGCCGATAGTTTTTGCCTAAATTACCCCTAGAACTAGGGGCTATCGGCGCGGCAAAACCGATAGCTACAGACTAACGTGCAAAAACTTTCAAGTTTGAGGGGGTGCGATCTTCAAAGTTTTCCGCTTTTCTTTGCAGGTTTCTACGCCGATACTCTAGCCATCGCAACCGGAGGACTACACCATGGATCACATTGGACACATGCCACAAGCCTATGGCCTGGCTTTGGAGTGGCTGAACAGTGGCGCGCGCACTGCATCGCGGCTGGCGTGGCTGATCGCCCACTTCGAAGTGTCGACCGGGCTTGCCGCAGTGCCTGAAATGGCACGACACCTGCCCGGCTGGCGCGATGCTGCGCACCGCATCGCGGCGCGCCGCTACGATGATTTCAACCCGCAAGCATGAGGACTGACACCATGCCGAAACTCTCTTTCATCGAAGCCGCACAGCGCTGCATCAATGGCGGCGTGACAGTCGACATCAATCGCAGCTTTTCGACTGTCGCGATTGATTGCCCGGGCTTTGATGGTTGTTTCATGCAAGGGGATGAGGCGGATTCGTTCATCGATGAAGTTGATGCGCTGTGCAAGCGCTATCGATCCCTTGACGAAGATACGGCCGCCCTCGCGCTGGCCGAACCCTACGCCGAATCTTTCTGCGACTAACCTGAGACCTACACCATGCCGAAACTGACTTTCGACGAAGCGCTGCAGCGCATCAACGATCAATGCTCTGTGCACTCTGCCGACGTGCAAGCCTGTGCACTGCGGCGCCGCATCTGGGTTGCCGAGTGGCACCTGCCTGGCTGGCTCTCGGAATCGTTCTCTGTGTGCCTCACGAAGAGCGATGCAATCGACTGCGCTCTTTCCATGGCCGCGGGTACCGAGGGCCCACCCCGGGGCATGCGTGCCGACCTGCAGCGCTATGGACGTAGCGATCGCACGGCGCCCGATGCATGGGCGCGTGGTGCCATCACGACGATTGAGCGCCGCACGCTGGCCGACATTCTGTGAGGTGACGCCATGGAATTCCAAATTCGTCGCCCCGATGGTTCGATGGAATGGCGTCGCCACGTTCCGTTTCATATCCTGCCTGATGGCCAGCGTTTTAAGGTCGTGCATGCCGGAAACGGCCGTTTGCTTGGTCGATTTGATACGGTGGAAATTGCAGAGCGCTCTATGCGCTACATGACAGAGCTCGTCCCCCACTACAAATCGAAGTGACGCCATGCGCAAGCAAACCTATCTCGCCATCCTCATGTGCCAATCCCCGAATTGGATCCGCGCATCGATGCGCAACCCATCGCCGAGCATGCGCCCGGTGCATGCCCCTTGTGACGTGTCCCTTGTCTAGATTCAACGGTGAGGGAAAGGCCCCAACCGCAAAACTCAGGAGAAAAGATCATGACCGAGAACCTCAAAAAATTCGCAGCCGCCACAAACAACGAACTGTTCGACGCCGATTACAAGGGCGGCGAGTGGATGTGCGAACACGTTGAGACGCAGGAAACGCTGGAGCAGTGGGAAGAGTCGAGCAAGGGCTGGAACGAGCGCACCGCGATGAAGACCGGCGAAATCGGTG
>JBDQLO010000146.1:0-3457 GCA_040262735.1 Fluviibacter sp. | reverse complement strand
TGGCCACCCTTTTCTGCCGCGAGCAAGCGGCGTACCCACTGCAGCGCACTATTGGAGGTTACACCGACGGGTTTGTCGAGCAGGATCACGCCATCGATGGCGCGCCAGCCGCTGTGGCGCGGCAGATCTGGCAATACTCGATCAACCATGCGATCGGACAAGGCATTAACCAGCGTTGTTCTCTGGGTCGGCATCATCGGCCGAACGGGCCACGGCGGAGTCAATCAGCGACGACAGGCTGATACCTCGCTCAACCGAGGTGTCATACACAAAGTGCAGCTCGGGCACCGTACGGAGCAAAAGCTGGCGCGACAGTTCGTGGCGAAGAAAACCCGACGCCCGCTTCAGACCCTGTGCCAACGCATCTCGTTCGCTTTCGGCAACGAGCGCGGTGTAGAAGATCTTGGCGTGCGAGTAATCCGGGGTCACTTCAACGGCGGTAATCGACACTTGCTGCACGCGCGGATCGCGGATTTCGGCGCGGATCAGCTCGGCCAGATCGCGGCGGATCTGCTCCGCCACCCGATCTGTCCGGGCAAATCCACGTTGTTGTCCGCGCGCCACGATTACAGGGTCCGTGCGACTTCCAGAATTTCGTAGGCTTCCAGCTTATCGCCCACCTGGATATCGTTGAAGTTCTTGAGCGACAGCCCGCACTCGAAGCCTTCGCGCACTTCCTTGACGTCGTCTTTGAAACGACGCAGCGAGTCGAGTTCGCCATCGTGCAGCACGATGTTGTCGCGCAGGAGTCGAACACGGCACTGACGCTTGACGATACCTTCCAGCACCATACAACCGGCAACAGCACCGATCTTCGGTACACGGAAGATTTCGCGGATCTCGACCAGGCCCAGGGTTTCTTCCTTGCGCTCCGGCGACAACATGCCTGACAGTGCCGCCTTGACTTCGTCGACGGCATCGTAGATCACGTTGTAGTAACGGATATCGACATCCATACCCTCGGCGATCTTGCGGGTGTTGGCATCGGCACGAACGTTGAAGCCGATGATGACAGCCTTCGAGGCAGACGCCAGGTTGACATCGCTTTCGGTGATGCCACCGACGGCGGCGTGAATGACGTTGACCCGAACTTCGGAAGTCGACAGCTTCTGCAGCGATTGCACCAGCGCTTCTTGCGAACCCTGAACGTCGGCCTTGATAATGAGCGGTAGCGTTTTAACTTCGCCTTCGGCGGTCATCTGCTCCATCATCGATTCGAGTTTGTTGGCCTGTTGCCGCGCCAGTTTCACTTCGCGGAACTTACCCTGACGGAACAGCGCGATTTCACGCGCCTTGCGTTCATCAGCCAACACCATGGCGTCTTCACCGGCTGCCGGCACTTCCGACAGACCGAGGATTTCGACCGGAATCGACGGGCCGGCGGTATCGACCCCTTTGCCATTTTCGTCGAGCATGGCGCGCACACGACCAAATACCGAACCGGCCAGTACGACATCGCCCTTGTTCAGCGTACCCTGCTGAACCAGCATGGTAGCGACTACGCCACGACCCTTATCGAGTCGCGCTTCGATGATCAGACCCTTGGCGGGTGCTTCTACTTGTGCGGTGAGCTCGAGCACTTCAGCCTGCAGCAGCACCTGTTCGAGCAACTCGTCGACACCCTGACCCGATTTGGCCGACACCGGCACGAACGGTGAATCACCACCGTATTCTTCCGGCACAACTTCTTCAGTCACCAATTCCTGCTTGACACGGTCTGCGTTGGCTTCGGGTTTGTCAATCTTGGTAATCGCCACGACGATCGGCACGCCAGCCGCCTTGGCATGGTGAATGGCTTCACGTGTTTGCGGCATCACGCCATCATCGGCGGCGACAACCAGAATCACGATATCCGTTGCCTTGGCACCACGTGCCCGCATGGCCGTAAAGGCTTCGTGACCCGGGGTATCGAGGAAGGTGATCATGCCGCGTGGTGTTTCGACGTGATACGCACCGATATGCTGCGTAATACCGCCGGCTTCGCCGCTGGCAACACGGCTGCGGCGGATGTAGTCGAGCAGCGAGGTCTTACCGTGGTCGACGTGTCCCATGACGGTCACGACAGGCGCACGGGGTCTGGCTTCGACGTCGACGTGTTCGACCACATCGGCCAGGAAGGCATCTGGATCATCCAGCTTGGCAGCAACGGCCTGGTGGCCCATTTCCTCGACCACAATCATGGCCGTATCCTGGTCGAGCACCTGGTTGATGGTGACCATCGAGCCCATCTTCATGAGTGTCTTGATCACTTCGGTCGCCTTGACCGACATCTTGTGCGCCAGATCGGCGACAGAAATGGTTTCCGGGATGTGGACTTCACGCACCACCGGTTCGGTCGGGGCATTGAAGGAATGCGCTTCGTCACCGGCTGTGGCATGACGCTTGTCGCCCTTCTTGCTGCCCATCTTCCAGGCGTTACCACCGCGACCCTGATTACCGCCTCGGCCGAGGGTACCAGGCGCCTTATTACCACCGCCGCGACGACCATCGCGCTCTTCGCGTTCCTTACCATCACGCACGCCCTGGCGATCATCGGGCGCAGTTTGAGCGGCGGTGCTAGCCGCTTTGCGCGACTCTTCGGCCACCTTCAGAGCAGCCTGCTTGGCTGCGGCTTCTTCGCGCAGGCGTTGCAGTTCTTTCTCGCGGTTCTCGCGATCCAGACGATCCTGCTCCTGACGGGCGCGCAGCTGCGCGTAACGATCTTCTTCCGCCTTGCGGGCGGCGAGTTCTTTTTCGTCGAGGAACGTGGCCTTGGATTTGACCGTCGCTTTTTTCTTGGCGACAGGCTTTTCTTCAGCGGCCGGTTGCGTTTCGACAATGGCTGTTTCGCTAACTACCTCGGCCACCACTTCCGGTGCCACTTCGACTGCGGCGGCTTCGATGACCGGCGTTTCGACCACTGGTGGCGATTCGACCGCGACCGACACGACCGGCGCTGCTTCCGGTGCGCCCTTGGCCGGCGTCGCGGTTATTTCTTCAACCACGGCACTGGCCGGTGCTTCAACGGCTTCCGGTGTATCACGTTTGACGAGCACGCGTTTTTTACGCACTTCAACCTGCACCGTACGCGTCTTACCCGTTGCATCCTGAGCCTTGAGGGCCGAAGTCGACTTGCGGGTCAGCGTAACGCGGTTACTGCTCGGCTTGGATTCACCGTGCGAAGCACGCAGAAATTCCAGCAGTCCGTTTTTATCGGCGGCCGACAGGGTGTCATCGGCCGACGATTTTTTGACGCCGGCTTTGTTGAGTTGTTCCAGCAGTGCATCTGCCGGCATTTTGAGTTCTTCGGCGAACTCGAGGACCGTGGTTTTCTTCATATGTCCTCCGATCAGTTAGCGGCTTCATCGTCAGCAAACCAGTGCTTACGGGCTTCGGTGATAAGCGCGACAGCTTCTGCCTGGGTCATGCCGCTGATGTCGACCAGTTCGTCGGTCGCCAAATCGGCCAGGTCATCACG
>JBDQLO010000145.1:0-3479 GCA_040262735.1 Fluviibacter sp. | reverse complement strand
CGCTTGCGCCGGCAGGGTCAGCAAGGTTCCTGCCAGCAACATCAGCAGGGTTCTGGAAATCTCGGAACGCTTGAATAAAAACATACAGACACCACAGCAAAGGGCTTACGGAACAATCCGTCAAACCGGGTTCGGACAATAGGGGTATTTTAACGCAATCGCCCCGGTTTTCAAGAAAAAACCGGGGTGAAAATCCATCAAAAATAATGAGATAGCCAACCTAGCTTAAGCGTTGCCTCAGTTATCGACCCCATCGTCCATGAGCGCATCGACCACCGCCAGCGCCGTCACGTTCACGATGCGGCGCACTGTCGCTGTTGGCGTCAGGATATGCGCCGGTTTGCGCGAACCCAACAAAATCGGCCCCACCGTCAGATTGTCACCGGCCGCCACCTTCAGCAGATTGAAGGCAATGTTGGCGGCATCCAGATTCGGCATGATCAGCAAGTTGGCCTGACCCTTCAGGCGGCTGTTCGGAAACACCTGCGAACGAATCTGCTCATCGAGCGCGGCATCGCCATGCATTTCGCCTTCCACTTCCAGCGCCGGTGCGACCTCGCGTAAACGGGCCAACAGCGCGCGCATTTTTTCAGCAGTCGGTGTATCCAGACTACCAAACGACGAATGTGAGAGCAGTGCCACTTTCGGGGCAATGCCAAAGCGACGGATTTCTTCCGCCGCCAGCAGCGTGGTCTGCAACAGCTCTTCGACGGTCGGGTTGTAGTTCACGTAGGTATCAGCCACAAACACGGTCCGCCCCGGCAGCATCAGCAAATTCATTGCGGCCAGACGTGTCACGCCCGGCGCGTTACCAATAATGTTCTCAACGTGCGTCAAATGCAGCTCGTAGCGGCCAAAGGTCCCGCACACCATGCCATCGGCGTAACCAAGACGAACCATCAACGCCGCGTATAAGGTGGCGCGTCGGCGGATTTCCTTCTTTGCGTAATCCGGACCCACACCCTTGCGCTCGGTCAGACGATGGTATTCCCGCCAGAACTCGTCGTAGTGGGCGTTAAAGAACGCGCCATCGTTGTAAATGACTTCAAAATCCACGCCCGAACGAATCCGCAAGCCGGCCGTTTCGATCTTGCGTTCGATTTCTGCTGGCCGGCCAATCAGCATCGGCAGGGCAATCCCTTCGTCACAAATCACCTGCACAGCGCGTAACACGCGTTCGTCTTCGCCTTCGGCAAACACGATGCGCTTGGGCGACAGCTTCGCCTGGGCAAATACCGGCTTCATGATCATGCCGGAGTGGTACACAAAATCGTTCAGGCTCTGCAGATAGCTTTCCCAATCGCGGATGGGGCGCGTTGCCACGCCGGAATCCATCGCTGCTTTGGCTACCGCCGGCGCAATCTTCACGATCAGACGGGGGTCAAAGGGTTTGGGAATCAGATACTCGTGGCCAAAGCCACTCACTTTTTCGCCGTAGGCGGAAGCTACGACATCGGACTGCTCGGCACGCGCCAGATCGGCAATCGCCTTCACGGCCGCCAGCTTCATTTCTTCGGTAATCGTCGACGCACCCACGTCGAGCGCACCCCGGAAAATAAACGGAAAACACAGCACATTGTTCACCTGATTCGGATAATCCGATCGGCCTGTCGCAATAATGGCGTCATCACGGACCGCCCGCACTTCATGCGGCAGAATTTCCGGCGTCGGATTGGCCAGTGCCAGGATGAGCGGCTGTTTGGCCATCTTGGCCACCATCTCCGGCTTCAACACACCGCCCGCCGACAAGCCCAGAAACACATCCGCACCGTCAATCACTTCGGCCAATGTGCGGGCATTCGTCTTCTTGGCATAGCGCGCCTTGATCTCGTCCATTTCTTCCGGGCGACCCTCGTACACAACGCCGTGGATATCGGTCACCCAGATGTTTTCAACCGGCACGCCCAGCTGCACCAGCAGCCCCAGGCAGGCCAGCGCCGCTGCCCCCGCGCCGGAAGTCACCAGCTTCACCTGCTTCAGATCCTTACCCAGCAGATGCAGACCATTCAACAACGCCGCACCCACCACAATCGCCGTGCCGTGCTGATCGTCATGAAACACCGGAATCTTCATACGCTCACGCAGTTGCTTCTCGATATAGAAGCATTCGGGCGCTTTGATATCTTCCAGGTTGATACCACCAAAAGTCGGCTCCAGACTCGCGATAATTTCCACCAGCTTATCCGGGTCGTTTTCGCTCACTTCCAGATCGAACACATCGATATTGGCGAACTTCTTGAACAGTACGCCCTTACCTTCCATGACCGGCTTGGCGGCCAGCGGGCCGATATTTCCCAAACCGAGGACGGCGGTGCCGTTGGTGATTACCCCCACGAGGTTGGCACGCGAGGTCAGCGTCGCCACTTCATCCGGTTTGGCGACAATTTCTTCGCATGCCGCCGCCACACCGGGCGAATAGGCCATCGATAGATCGTACTGATTGGTCAGCTGTTTGGTCGGCGTGACCGCAATTTTGCCCGGCTTGGGAAAGCGGTGATAGTAGAGCGCGGATTCGCGCAGACGCTGTGTATTCTTTTTCGCCGAATCATCGGCAATGTTTTGATTTTGCTTGTTTTTTTCTGGCACAACCATGTCTCCGGGAGATCTTGCGCATCCCATAGGATACGCCGACTTTCTCTGTCGTGCGTGAAGTGAGATAATTATGGTTTTACCGAAACCCACAAGACTGGTCGACACGCAAAAGTCAGCCTAAGCCAGCGCAATCCTCAGGAATGCACAGGACACACAGGAGAAATCATGGTCGCCATTAATGCCCCGGAATACGTCAAGAACACCCGCCTCAAAGCCTGGGTCGAACAAATCGCCCAGCTCACCGAACCGGAACAGGTTGTCTGGTGTGACGGATCCCAGGAAGAGTATGACCGCCTCTGCGCCCAGATGGTCGCCTCTGGAACACTGATCAAACTGAACGAAGCCAAGCGCCCGAATTCCTACCTCGCCTTCTCCGACCCATCGGACGTGGCGCGCGTCGAAGACCGCACCTACATCTGCTCGGAAAAACAGATCGATGCCGGCCCGACCAACAACTGGGAAGATCCCGCCAAAATGCGTAAAACCCTCAACGGCCTGTTCAAGGGCTGCATGAAGGGTCGCACCCTGTACGTGATTCCGTTCTCGATGGGGCCGCTCGGTTCACCCATCGCGCACATTGGCGTCGAGATTTCCGATTCACCGTACGTGGTGACCAATATGCGCACCATGACCCGCATGGGTAAAGCCGTTGTCGAGCTGCTCGGCACCGATGGCGAATTTGTGCCTTGCATCCACACCGTCGGCGCCCCACTGGGCCACGGTGAAAAAGATGTGGCCTGGCCGTGCAACCCGGATACCAAGTACATCGTCCACTTCCCGGAAACCCGCGAAATCTGGTCGTACGGTTCGGGCTACGGCGGCAACGCCCTGCTCGGCAAGAAATGCTTTGCACTGCGCATCGCCTCGACCATGGCCCGCGACGAAGG
>JBDQLO010000144.1:0-3493 GCA_040262735.1 Fluviibacter sp. | reverse complement strand
GCACGGGACACAATATCCCGGGATGCCAGATCCTTCAGGTTTGGCGCATAACGTTCCATGAAACGCTCGCCGTCGCAGTTACGGAGGATACCGCCTTCCCCGCGCACCCCTTCGGTAATCAGCACACCGGCACCCGCCACACCGGTCGGGTGGAATTGCAAGAACTCCATGTCTTCGAGCGGAATACCCGCGCGGACGGCCATACCCATACCATCGCCGGTATTGATGAAGGCATTGGTCGACGAGGCATAACTGCGGCCGGCACCACCGGTGGCGAAAATCACGGCACGGGCGTGAAAGATCGAGATGTCACCGGTTTCCATATCCAGCGCGGTCACGCCAACGACGGCACCCGATTCGTCACGGATCAGATCCAGCGCCATCCACTCGACAAAGAACTGGGTGTTCGCGCGAACATTACGCTGATACATGGCATGCAGCATGGCGTGGCCGGTACGGTCGGCCGCGGCGCACGAACGGTTCACCGGCTTTTCGCCAAAGTTCTGCGAGTGACCGCCGAACGGGCGCTGATAGATCTTGCCGTTGTCCAGACGGTCGAATGGCATCCCGTAGTGTTCGAGCTCGACAACACACTCGGTGGCCTTCCGCACCATGAATTCGATGGCATCCTGGTCGCCCAGCCAGTCCGAACCCTTGACCGTATCGTACATGTGCCACATCCAGTGGTCTTCGTTCACGTTACCCAGCGGGGCAGCAACGCCGCCTTGGGCCGCAACGGTGTGCGAACGGGTCGGGAACACTTTGCTCAGCACGGCAGTCTTGAGCCCCGCTTCGGCCACCTGCAGGGCAGCACGCAGGCCGGAGCCACCAGCACCAACGATTACAACATCATACTTATGAACGGGGATGCTCATCTTTACAGACTCCATAGAATCTTGCTGGCCCAACCGGCATAACCGATCAGAACGGCGATAGTCAGGACATGCAGTGACAGGCGGACACCCGTCGGCTTGATGTAGTCCATCCACAGGTCACGGATACCAATCCATGCATGGTAGAACAGGCTCAGGAAGAACAGGAAGGTCACGAACTTCATGAAGCCGTTGGCAAAAATCCCACGCCAGGCATCCACAGTACCGGGCTGAACGACCAGGACGGCGACCAGGAAGATGACGGTGTAGATGGCCATGAGCACGGCCGTGGCGCGCTGGGCAATCCAGGTGGTGAGGCCGTAGTGAGCCCCGACAACGTTACGTTTCATTACCACAGCAGTGTCCCCCCAATGATTGCGGTCAGCGTCAGGCTAACAATCAGCACCAGCGCAGCAGACTTGCGGGCCGACGGCAGGTCGATACCAATGTGCCAGTCCAGCAGCAGAAAGCGAATACCGGCACAGAAGTGATGCAAGTAGGCCCAGATCAGACCCAGCAACACCAGCTTGCCGAACGGATTAGCCACCACGGCTTGAACGCATTCAAAGCCACCATCGGTGAGGCTCCACTGGAACAGCGCCAGAATCAACGGCAGGCACAGAAACAGGCCGACGCCACTGATACGGTGCAGAATGGAAACCTTGCCAGGCAGGGGCAGGCGGATCGTAGACAGGTCCAGATTTTTGGGACGCTGCTTCTTCTTCATGGCTAACTCTGTCATGTGTTTTCCTTGTATCGAGACAACCCGGAGTAAGCGATTGTAGCGGAAGCCTCTAGAATTGGAAGCCCCCTCCCCCCGCTGTTTTAAGGTTTTTTTTAACCTCGACAATGTCGCGGCGCAGCACCCATTGAACACCGCTTTGCGCGGTCGCCGCAGACCTCAACCCAACTCATTGAAATAATGGTGATTCGCAGTCGCGTACAGTCCGCGACGCCATTCGGCCGGACGATTACCGTAGGTATAAGCGGTGCGTTCCACGCTGAGCAACGGCGTTCCGGTCTCGATGCCCAGCACTTGCGCAGCCACTGTATCGGCCGCCACGGCCCGGATTTTCTCTTCGGCACGCACCATACGCACACCGAACAACGATTCGAACAGCGTATAAAGCGAGCGATCCGAGGCGCGAAGCTGATCCAGTGTCAGATTAGGAAACAGGTCTGCCGGAAGGTAAATTTCATCGACCACGACCGGGTGTCCGTCAAAACGCAGAATACGGCGTAATTGCAATACAGGGTCGCCGTGGTTGATGGCCAGCGCTTTGGCCACTTCCTGTCCGGCGCGCAGACTCTGACACTCCAAGGGTTCGCTCCGCGAACGCGGCACAGAACCATCATCCGGAATCAGGCGCAGAAAACGGAAGAAGGCCCGCGGGTCAGCGTGGGTGGCAACAAACGTGCCCTTGCCCTGCCGACGCACCAGCAGATGCTCGGCGGCCAGTTCGTCAATTGCCCGACGAACCGTGCCTTGACTCACCTCAAAGCGGGCAGCCAGGTCCATTTCACTGGGGATCATTTCACCTGGCAGCCACTCACGATCGGCCAGCGCCTGAACGATGAGATCCTGTATCTGTCGGTAGAGCGGACGAAATGCAGGTACGGGGGCACGGGAAGACATGGCCCTATTTCATCACACTTTGGTGCAGTCCGTCCGAACAACCCGACCCACGTGAATGACGCACAGCGCATTGACAGCGAACTGGCGCACTAATACCATCGAATAGTTTCATCCACACTTTAGAAAAATTTAGAGGAGTCCTCCATGTCCAAAGCGCCTATGCGCGTCGCCGTCACCGGCGCCGCTGGTCAGATCGGTTATAGCCTGCTGTTCCGTATTGCGTCCGGCGAAATGCTGGGCAAAGACCAGCCCGTCATTCTTCAGTTGCTGGATCTGCCGCAAGCCCAGAAGGCTGTGCAAGGCGTGATGATGGAGCTCGACGACTGTGCCTTCCCCCTGCTGCAAGGCATGATCGCTACCGATGATCCGAACGTCGCGTTCAAAGACGCCGACGTCTGCCTGCTGGTGGGTGCCCGCCCGCGCGGCCCGGGCATGGAACGTGCCGATCTGCTGCAAGCCAACGGTGCCATCTTCACCGTTCAGGGTGAAGCCATCGCCAAAAACGCCAAGGAAGACGTCAAGGTGCTGGTCGTGGGCAACCCCTGCAACACCAACGCCCTGATCGCCGCTGCCGCCGCCAAGAAGGTTGGCCGCACCAATCCGAACAATTACCACGGCATGCTGCGCCTCGATCACAACCGCGCCCTGACCCAGCTGGCGCAGAAAACTGGCCGCCCGGTGTCGTCGCTGAAGAAGCTGGTCGTGTGGGGCAACCACTCGCCGACGATGTACGCCGACTACCGTTTCTGTACTTCGAACGGCGATAGCGTCAAGGCACTGGTCAATGATGCCGCCTGGAACAACGATGTGTTCCTGCCGACCGTGGGCAAGCGTGGCGCCGCTATTATCGATGCCCGTGGTCTGTCATCAGCGGCTTCGGCTGCCAACGCCGCGATCGATCACATCCGTGACTGGCACCTGGGTTCGGATGAGTGGGTCACCATGGGTATCCCGGCACCGGCCGACAACGGCTACGGCATCCCGG
>JBDQLO010000143.1:0-3496 GCA_040262735.1 Fluviibacter sp. | reverse complement strand
TCTGCGCGATAAACCCAATTTCACTGTTGGAGTAGGCAATCGCCGGATCCAGATGCTTGGGGCGCTCGGAAAAACTGGTGTACAGCTTGTTATTACCGCGCTCGGACGACGGATACGGGTCGTTCCATTCCGTTCCGCAACCGGCCAGCACCAGCAGACACCCTGCCACCAGCAGCAGCGACCGAGCGATTTGACCAGAAACGAGACCAGAGACCTGTAACAAAAAAAGCATGCCGCAAGTCTAACTGATCTCTCCCGGCTTCAACGTATAATCATGGGATTGATACTGGTGCTAAGGAGTTCTCATGGGTTTCCTCGCTGGCAAGCGCATTCTGATTACAGGTTTGCTCTCCAAACATTCGATCGCCTACGGCATTGCCAAGGCTTGCCATCGTGAAGGGGCCACCCTGGCCTTTACCTTCCAGAACGAACGTTTCCAGGAACGCGTCGCCAAGTTTGCCGACGAGTTCGGCAGCACCCTGGTGTTTCCGTGTGATGTCAGCGTCGATGCCGACATCGACAACCTCTTTACGGCGCTGGGCAAAACATGGGATGGCCTCGACGGTCTGGTGCACTCCATCGCGTTCGCTCCGGCAGAAGCCCTCGAAGGCGATTTTCTGGATGGCATTACCCGCGAAGCCTCGCGGATTGCCCATGATGTCTCGGCTTATAGCTACGCCGCGCTCGCCAAAGCGGCACGGCCGATGCTACTGAAGGGCAACAACCCGGCCTTGCTGGCTCTTACCTATCTGGGCGCCGAACGCGTGATGCCCAACTACAACCTGATGGGTATGGCCAAGGCCAGCCTGGAAGCGGCTACCCGTTATATGGCGGTGTCGCTGGGCCCGCAAAATATTCGTGTCAACGCCATTTCGGCCGGCCCAATCAAAACGCTGGCCGCCTCGGGGATTGGCAACTTCAGCAAGCTGCTGCAGCACAACGCCAAGGTTGCGCCGCTGCGTCGTAACGTGACCACCGATGAAGTTGGCAACGTGGCCGCCTTCCTGCTATCGGATCTGGCCAGCGGTATGACCGGCGAGATCACCTACGTGGACTCGGGCTTTAATATTACCGCGCTGGGTGCTGAAGAAGTCTGACGCTATCGATGCTCGCTTAAAAACGGGGAGCTTGGCTCCCCGTTTTGCGTTCTAGACCGAGCAATAAACAACCGGTTGTTATTTGGCTTCGGCTTCTGGACGTTTGGCAATCTTTACCGGATGCTGGTCGCGCAATGCCACCATCAGGCTAACCACATCGGCCTGCTGCAGAAACCGCTGGTAGGCGGCACCGATCTGGGCGCGCTTTTCATCTGAGAGTGCGGCACCGGCTCTGACACCGCTGACTTTGTACAGACTGTAGCCATCCGCGCTAGCGCTACCGGCGAAGGCCGGAAAGCGCGTGGTCTCTACCGAAGTGATCTGTTGCATGGCGTCCGGGCTTAGGCCGTTGGGTTGAAGGCGCGAGACCGACTTGCTGGCGCTCCACGTCACATCGACCGACTTGCCGGCATTGAGTTCCGCCAGCCTGGCCTCGCCCACCGCAGTGGCTTTTTCAACGGCGGCCTTGCGCGTCAGGTAATTGCGGATGTCGCCAGAGACGGATTCAAAGGGACGTAGCGAGACCGGTTCATAGGCGCTGACGCGCACTGACACCAGAACGTTGGGGGCTACTTCAATCGCGGCGCTGTTACGACGATCTTTGAGGCTACCCGGGTTAAAGATGGCCTGCAGCACCTTCGGGTTGGCCAAAACGCCCTGCGCCCCCTGCCCGTTGCTGCTGATCCAGCCGCTTTCTTCTTCTTTCAGATTGAGTGCCTTGGCAACCTCTTTGAACGAATCGGACTGTTCGTAGACCATGTTGCTGAAGTTTTCGGATTCTTTGGCCACCACCTTCGGATCGCTCAGCACCACGTAAGCGACCTTGACGCGCTCGGGCACCTGAAACTGACGCGCGTTCGATTCGTAGAACTGGCGCACCGCTGTTTCGTCAACGCTGACCGACTTGAGATACTCGCTGGCCGGCACCAGGGCAATGGCCACGTCGCGCGTCTGTGTTTCGGCGTCGATGATCTGGTTGAGCTGCGTTTTCGACATCTGCGTGGTGGCGGCAACACCGCTGATCAGCATCTGCTGGGTGAGATCACGACGCAGATTCTGTTCGAAGGCACTGGGCGTCATGCCCTGGGCACGCAGGATCTGTTCGTATTTGGTGGGCGAGAACTGGCCGTTCTCCTGAAACGCCGGAATCTGGGCGATGAGTTCGCGCAGAATCACATCGTTGGCGGCAATGCCCAGACGCTCGGATTCCACCAGCAATAGCCGTTGCTCGACCAGTTCGTTCAACACGCTCTGACGAAACTCCGGCGATTCGAACAAGCGGGCATCGACGGCGCCCCCCTGACGGGCACGGATCTGGTCGGCGCGTTCGCGCATGGCGGTATCGAGCTGTTGCATCGTAATCTTGCTGCTGCCCACCCGGGCCACTTCATCGGTGGAGGCGGCATCCCGGAAATACGAGTCAATGCCCCAGAAGGCAAACGGCAGGGTAATGAGCGCCAGCAGCAGTTGGACAAATCGACGATGTTTATTAACGAGATCAAACATGAAGCAAAACCTACTTGGTTGAATTGAAACGACGCGACATTACACCACGGAACACGCTGATTCCGAGTGCGATCATGAGAACGGGGTCAACTAGGTAGTCCCACAGATTTGTACTCCCGAGCCAATGAAGGCCAAACGCCATCAGATCGACCGAGAGCAAGAGGGTTAACCCAACGGCACGGCGCCCCCAGCGGGCAACCCAGGCGGCGAGCAAGGCCAGCAGTACCCAGGGTTGAAAGCCATAGGCATACGGATCAAAAGGCCCGGAGCCTAATGCCAGCACGTAAAACAGAATCATTGCGCCCAATAGCGCGATGCGCCGCTTGAAGGGCAGTTCGGCATGACACCAGGCGCGGAACACGCCCGGAAAGCCGAACCAGACAAAAAAGAGTATCCAGGTGGCCGGGCTCAGTTCGCCGGTAAAACCATACAGGTAGCGCCAGAGCGGCAGGTTGCCGAGCGGTAGCCAGAGTGCGGCCATGGCCAGCAACAGCCACAGACGACGGCGGATATCGGGCTCACGGTAACACGCAGCAAATCCTGTCATGGGCGTTCTCATCGCGACACCACCGCCACGTTCGGGCTGCCGGGCTGATTGAGCCAGGCCTGACTGAAGCGCGCATGGCGAATGCCCTGACGCTTCCAGGTATAGAGCAGATGAATCGCGCCGGTACGATCTTGCAGTAGCGCCGGATAAGAAAATTCTTCGCGATCATCGGCGCTCTCTTCGATGACCCGGACCAGACTCCAGGTCGTGCCCTGATTCGTCGAACGCAACAGCGCCAACTGATTGCGGTTGCCCGGAATCGGGTTGCACGCCATCAGGAGCGAACCATCGTTCAGGCCAATCATGGCGGCGGCGGCATTGGGGTTGGGGATTTCACGCGCGGATT
>JBDQLO010000142.1:0-3507 GCA_040262735.1 Fluviibacter sp. | reverse complement strand
GGGCGTGGGAGTCTGCCGATGATCATGCGTTGGCTATGGCATCGCTTGCGGCAGTGGGGATGTGCGACTTTGCCGAGCGCGATGTGCTGACTTTATCCGGGGGCGAGCGGCAAAGGGTGGCCGTGGCGACGATCCTGACGCAGAACCCCACACTTTATTTTATGGACGAACCATTGGCGCATCTGGATCTCAATCATCAGATTGAAGTGTTGAGCCTGATGCGTGATAAAGCTCGCAATGAACGGGTGAGCTGCCTCATGGTGCTGCACGAACCAGGGCTGGCACACCGCTATTGCGATTCGGTGCTCCTGCTCTTTGGAGAGGGCGAGTGGCTGTATGGCTCTGCGGCGACGACGCTCACCGCTGACAATCTGTCCCGTTTATATGGATACCCTTTGGTACAGATCGACAGGGCCGATGCGCAGGGTGTTCTGCAACGGTGGTTTGTACCAGCCTGAGCGCCAGTTTTTTCGGCTCTGAGTTCTTAGCCAAGTACCGCCAGCGCGCCAAGGTAAAAGGCAATCTCGCTGAGCTGCTGTGCCGCGCCGAGGCAGTCTCCCGTGTAGCCACCAAGCCACTTCTTGAGCTTGCCGCCGAGCCAGATAGTCGCAATGAGTCCGCATACGATGCCGATCACCATGGCACTAAACGGAAGCCACAATAACGGTAACAGGCCGGATAATGTTGCAACGGCCAGCGATGTGCCGGAGAGCTCTGTTGCCAAAGGTTTGGCTTTACTGAGCGCATCCTCACGTACGTAACGCATGGCTGCCATAATCAGCACGGCGCAGTAACGGGAAAAAGCATGGCCTGTGATGAGCAGCACAGGTACCCAAGCGGCTGGCGCCTCGGTCAGGCAAGCAAACTTCAGGGCTAGTGCCAGCACAATCGCAATCACGCCATAGCTACCGACACGAGAGTCCTTCATGATCTCAAGGATGCGCTGCTTGTTCCATCCACCGCCTAGACCATCAGTCATATCGGTTAAACCATCTTCGTGAAACGCCCCTGTGAGATAAATGCTGGCTGCCATGGCGATTAGTACGCTAATGCTTTTGGGCAGCACCGATAACGATAGCTCAAAAGTAATGGCGCTCACTAGACCCACGAGTAACCCGATGGCTGGAAAATAACGGGTCGCATGGTTTAGCAGTGCTGCGGAGTGCGGTACATGATCCGGAATATGGATTCGCGTAAAAAAACGGACCGCGTTAAGAAAGACGTACCACTCGTGGCGGGTACGATTCATGAATTTCTTATTCACTTCGCCTGGCCTCGCGGGCGATGGTCGCGTGCCGTTTGCAAGGCTTCGCACAGTCTCTGGGTGCCATCCAGAATACGCGGACCACTGCGATTCATGAGGTCTGATTGAATGACGAAAAAATTATTCCGTTGGGTCGCGGTCAGATTGGGCCATTTCTTCCACGCGTCCAGCAGTTCGGGGGTCTGATTCGCCATGCCCGAAGTGATGATGGCCTCCGGATTGGCGGCAATGACCGACTCAAAACTCACCCGAGGCGCTAGCGGTTTGAGTGAAGCAAAGATGTTTTCGCCGCGACAAAGACTAATAGCGTCCGACATAATCTGTTGCCCGCCGATGGTGATGAGCGGGTTTTGCCATACCTGATAAAAGACCGTAACTGGTGGGCGTTGGCTGTACTTGGCCACGAGTACCTGGTGGCGTTTGCGAAATTCGTTGGCCGATTTCCTGGCAACCGATTCTGTCGCTGTCAGTGTACCGATGCGTTCAATTTCGCCAGGAATATCGGTCATCTTGTGCGGTTGTGACATGTAGACCGGAATACCCAGCTGCCGGATTTTTTCCAGAGCCGAAGGCGAGTTACCTGATTCCCAGGCAATGACCAGATCGGGTTTGGCAGCAACGACCGCTTCAAGATTAATTTTTGAGTGACCGCCGACACGAGGAATCTTCTGTGCTGATTCTGGAAAGTCACTGTATTCGACAGTGGCAACAATTTTGTCGCCGGCACCAGCGGCATACGCAACTTCAACGACCGAGGGAGACAGAGTCACGATGCGGGTCGCGGGGGCTGGCAAGCTCACGGTATGGCCCAGGTCATCCTTGACCGTCACCGGTGCTGCATGGAGTGCTGCGGCACTCAGGATCAGGATAGTGCCGAGCGCGAGCGCTGGGAAATTTGGGGTGCGTTTCATGGCGGGCATTCTAAAAGACGTGGCTAAAAATCGCGCAGAGAAAAATACCGAGCAGCCAGAGCCGCAGGGCACTTCGCAGCAGTTGTTGCGCCCGGTCGATGTCCGTAGTTAAAGGGGGGTCGCCTGCGCCAAGCGTTGGCCGTTCCTCGGTAGCACCGTGGTAATCCGCTGTGCCACCGAGTTTGAGGTTAAGTGCACCCGCACCCGCGGCCATCACGGGGCCCGCATTGGGGCTGTCCCATCCCGGCGCCTGGGTCTGCCAACAATACAAGGCCTGCTGAGTGCGTCCGACTAGTGCATAACTTAAGGCGGTTAATCGGGCGGGTAGATAGTTCAACGCATCATCCAGTTTGGCGGCTGCCCGGCCAAAATGAAGGAAACGCGCCGTGCGATAGCCCCACATGGCATCGAGCGTGTTGGCCAAGCGATAAAGTACGGCGCCTGCAGGGCCCAGCAGACAAAACCAGAAGATGGGTGCAAACAATGCATCATTACCATTTTCCAGCACGGACTCGATACAGGCTTTGCTGACGTCCGCTTCATTAAGCTGTCGCGTATCGCGGGATACCAGCCAGCTCACGTGCGTACGGGCAACCGAGAGGTGGCCTTCCAGCAGATCCTGCCGTACACGATCGGCATGTTCCTGAAGTGAGCGGCCGCCAATCACGAGGTACAGAACGACTGTGCCCAACAGGAGTTGTAGTTCAGGCGCCAACACTGAGAGCGAAAGGCTGGTGGCTAATGTGGGCACGAGCACCACTAGGCCCCAGGCCATCAGGCCCCGAGTTTGCTGCCGTGATGGCGTCTCTGCCGCATTGTTCAAGCGTGACTCAAGTTGACTGGCAATTTGTCCAAATCCGATCAGCGGATGAAAGCGTGTAGGTTCACCGAGAAAGCGATCAAGTGCACAGGCGATCATCACCATCAAGGCCAACTCGGGAAGACCGAACGTATTCATCAGCTCAGGAGAGACGCGACAACGGCCGGTGCGCTCGGGAAATAGGCATGGAAGTATGTCGCGGTGAGTCGATGGAACCCAAAAACTTTCTCACTTTGTTTCTGATGCGCGTCATGAGTAAAGGCGATGGGTGTGAGCGGGCAATCAAAGGTCGAATAGTGGAAGGTGTGTCCGCCGAGCGTGCCCTGCGCTTGATTGGCAGGAAGCGTCAGCGACTGCATCCCCAGGGCGGCCAGTTTCTTCTGCATGTGTACGATGCCTGGCAGGATGCCCATCAGCGGATGCGTCTGAGCGTCTGTATCGACAAGAGATTCTGCCAGCGCGATCATGCCACCGCATTCGGCCAGCAGGGGTTTACTGGCGTTAATATGTGC
>JBDQLO010000141.1:0-3516 GCA_040262735.1 Fluviibacter sp. | reverse complement strand
CCGAACTGCGGTTGGCTTTGTCGAAGCTGGCTTTAAATATGTACGGAATACCCAGCTGCGCCGTGAGTTCTTTCATGCGACCAGCGACGTCGAGGCACAACTGCTCGGACTCGATCACACACGGACCGGCAATCAGAAAAAATGGCGAGGTATCGGTAACGTTAAAGCCGGCGAGTTTCATGCTGTCGCTTCTTTCACAAGGGCCTGCTTACGAATACCGGTCGCATCCTGATGCGCCACGGCGGCATTCACATAAGCCGTGAACAGCGGATGCCCCTGACGCGGGTTCGAGGTGAATTCCGGATGGAACTGGCAACCCACAAACCACGGGTGTACCGCTTTCGGTAGCTCGACCATTTCGCACAGATCAGTCACCGGCGCACGGCCTGCTACCACCAGACCGGCGTCTTCCAGTTTGCTGAGCAACGTGTTGTTCACTTCATAGCGGTGTCGGTGGCGCTCGGTAATCTCATCGGCACCGTAGATCTCGCGGGCCAGCGAGCCCGGCTTCAGCAGGCAGAGCTGGCCGCCCAGGCGCATCGTGCCGCCCAGATCCGAATCTTCCGAACGCTGTTCCATTTTGCCCGAGCGATCTTTCCATTCGGTGATCAAGCCGATCACCGGGAACGGTGAACCCGGGTCGAACTCGGTCGAATGGGCGTCTTTCATGCCGGCCACGTCGCGGGCATATTCCACGACCGCCAGCTGCATGCCCAGGCAAATTCCCAGATAAGGCACTTTATTCTCGCGGGCGTAGCGGATCGCAGCGATCTTGCCTTCGGTACCGCGCTTGCCAAAACCGCCCGGCACCAGAATGGCGTCCATATTCTTGAGCGCGTCACAACCATTGCGCTCCAGCTCTTCCGAATCCAGATAATGAATGCGGACCTTGGCGTGTGTATGAATGCCGGCATGCACCAGCGCTTCGATCAGCGACTTGTACGACTCGGTCAGATCGACGTACTTGCCCACGAAGGCCACATCGACAAAGCGTTCCGGATTGTCCAGCGAATGCACCAGCTTGTTCCAGATCGACAGATCCGCCGCGCGGGCCAGAATGGCCAGACGGTGGCAGACGATCTCATCGAGCATCTGGTTGTGCAGCATTTCCGGGATCTTGTAGATCGATGGCGCATCCAGCGCTTCGATCACGGCTTCTGGCGGCACGTTACAGAACAACGCGATCTTGCGGCGCTCTTCGACCGGAATCGGGCGATCGGCACGGCACAACAGGATATCCGGCTGAATACCGATTTCGCGGAGTTCTTTCACCGAGTGCTGGGTCGGCTTGGTCTTCAGTTCGCCCGCCGTGGGAATCCACGGCAGCAGTGTGAGGTGGATATAACAAACATTGTTTCGACCTTCCTCAATGCCCATCTGGCGGATGGCCTCCAGGAACGGCAGCGACTCGATGTCACCCACGGTGCCACCCACTTCGACCAGCGCCACATCGGCACCCTCGGCGCCTCGCTTGATCAGCTGCTTAATCTCGTCGGTAATATGCGGAATCACCTGCACGGTCTTGCCCAGGTATTCGCCACGGCGTTCTTTCTTGATCACCGACTCGTAGACCTGGCCCGTCGTAAAGTTATTACGCTTGTGCATGCGGGCGCTGGTAAAACGCTCATAGTGGCCCAGATCGAGGTCGGTTTCCGCCCCATCCTCCGTCACGAACACTTCACCGTGCTGGAAAGGACTCATCGTCCCGGGGTCGACGTTGATATAGGGATCGAGTTTCAGATGGGTGACTTTGAGCCCACGCGATTCGAGAATCGCACCCAATGAGGCGGCCGCAATTCCCTTACCCAGGGAAGACACGACACCACCCGTGACGAAGACATATTTGGTCATAACAAAACGTGCAGCGGGAAAGCCCGATGATACCCGAAGGAAGACCGCCGCTCAAACGCAACCCATAAAAAATCTGCGCGGGTCGGCCGGGGCCAAACCCGCATTTCCCGTATAATGAAAGGCTTTCAAGCCCTTCTTAAAGCCATGTCCATGAGCCACGCCCTGAATCACCCGCTGCAACCTGTCATCGAAACCCTCTGGGAAAACCGTAACGACCTGTCGCCAACCGGTTCACCTAAAGACGCCGTGGAGGCCATTGATCAGGTCATCCACGAACTCGATCACGGCGCGCTTCGAGTTGCTGAAAAAATCAACGGCGACTGGGTGACCCACCAATGGGTTAAAAAGGCCGTGCTACTCTCGTTCCGCACCCACGATAACCGTGTGCAGGATAGCGGCGAGCTGCGCTACTTCGACAAGGTCGATACCAAATTCCAGGGCTGGACCGAACAGCAGTTTCGCGATGGTGGCTTTCGCGTGGTACCGCCGGCCACCGCCCGACGTGGTTCGTTTATTGCCAAAAATGTCGTGCTCATGCCCTCCTACGTCAACATTGGGGCTTACGTCGACGAAGGCACCATGGTCGACACCTGGGCTACCGTCGGCTCGTGCGCCCAGATCGGTAAAAATGTGCACCTGTCGGGTGGTGTTGGCATCGGCGGCGTGCTCGAACCGCTGCAAGCCAACCCCACCATCATCGGTGATAACTGCTTCGTCGGCGCCCGTTCGGAAGTCGTTGAGGGCGTCATCGTCGAAGACAACTGCGTCATTTCGATGGGCGTATACATCAGCCAATCGACCAAGATCTACGACCGCGAAACCGGCGAGATCCACTACGGCCGCGTACCGGCCGGCTCGGTGGTCGTGGCCGGCAACCTGCCTTCAGCCGATGGTAAGTACAGCCTGTACTGCGCCGTTATCGTCAAGAAAGTCGACGCTCAGACACGCGCCAAGACCAGCCTCAACGATCTGCTGCGCGATTAATCGCAACGGATCGCCCACAAAATGACTGAACCCGTCCGCGCCCTGGTGGAAGCCCTCATTGCCCGTCCTTCGGTCACGCCCGAAGATGCGGGTTGCCTAGATCTGATCGCCGAACGCCTCAAGCCCCTGGGCTTTAGTTTCGAGCGCATCGACCTTAATGGCACCTGCAACCTCTGGGCGCGTCGCGGTACCACCGCCCCGCTGCTGGTGCTGGCCGGTCACACCGACGTCGTGCCCACCGGCGATCTCGCCGCCTGGACCTCTCCGCCCTTCGAGCCAACAATCCGCAACGGCAAGCTCTACGGCCGCGGTGCCGCTGACATGAAGAGTTCGCTCGCCGCCTTTGTAGTGGCGGTCGAGCAATTTGTCACCGAACAGCCGAATCATCCGGGCTCCATCGCCTTTCTGCTGACCTCCGACGAAGAAGGCCCGGCGCACGATGGCACCACCATCGTCGTCGACGCGCTCAGGACACGCGGTGAAACGATCCAGTACGCCATTGTCGGCGAACCGACCTCGGTCAAACGCTGCGGCGACATGATCAAAAACGGTCGCCGTGGGTCGCTCTCGGGTGACCTCACCATTAAGGGCGTACAAGGCCATGTGGCCTACCCGCACCTGGCGCGCAACCCGATACACCAATTCGCGCCGGCGCTGGCCGAACTGGCCGCCACCGAGTGG
>JBDQLO010000140.1:0-3530 GCA_040262735.1 Fluviibacter sp. | reverse complement strand
GCGCGCGTCCGTCGTGCCTCAACGCCTTTGCGTATCCAGACTTCCTCCTGTGCCAATAATTTGTCGGCACGCGCCTGCTCCAGTGCTTCGTCGTGAAGCCGCTGGGCTTTTCGCTCCTGATACTTGCTAAAGGTGCCCGGGTAATTGCCTAGGTGGCCCCGATCCAGTTCGACAATGCGCGTCGCCAGACGATCCAGAAAATGCCGATCATGGGTAATGAACAACAAGGCCACATGACGCACCAAGAGTAGATTTTCCAACCAGTCAATGGCGGCAATATCGAGGTGGTTGGTAGGCTCATCGAGCAACAGCACATCCGGTTCGCCAACCAGTCCGCGTGCTAAGGCAACGCGTTTTTTTTGACCACCGGATAGATCGTCGATGCATGCATCGGGATTCAGATGAAACTCGGCGATCACCCGGTCGGCCAGTGTGTTCTGTTGCCAGGCATTCGCAACTTCAAGTTCGTGCTGTAAACGCGCCAACGCTTCTAACGCTGCCGGACGATCTGGTTCTGGTATCTCTGCCAACCGATGTGATAAGTCATGATACTCGGCGAGTAAACGTGACTGCTGACCCAAGCCACCCACAACCGCATCAAACACGTTAGCCCCCGGGGCAAACTCTGGCTCCTGAGCAACGTAGGTCACTCGCAGATCGGGCGCTGTCCAGATCGTGCCATCATCCAAGGGGCGCAAGCCAGCGACCGCCGCGAGCAATGACGATTTGCCCGTGCCATTACGACCGATCAGCGCAACCCGCTCGCCCGCATCAATCTGGAACTCGACGTGATCCAGCAAAGGCACATCGCCATAGGCCAGACAACCATTGCTGATTGAGAGTAATGGCATTGACTTAGTGCGCTGTCAGCCGACGCAGATCGGCAACAACTTCAGCACTATGTTCTGAAACTGATACATCCGTATACACCCGGGCTATACGGCCGTCCGGGTCAACAATGTAGGTATAACGCCTCGGAAAACCGGTGATGCCCAGATTCATCCAGGCGCCGTACTGCCGGGCAAATTTTCCATCCGTATCAGAAAGCAGCGGAAATGGTAGATGAAACTTGAGCGCAAATGCCGCATTGTCGGCAGGCTTATCGGCGCTAATGCCGAGGAGCACTACGCCCATGTCCTGAAAGCTGTGCCAATCGTCTCGGAACTTACACGACTGGCGCGTGCAGCCCGGCGTGTCGGCTTTGGGGTAGAAATAGATGACGAGCCAACGACCACGGTAATCTGCTAGTTTGTGATGCACACCGCGCGTATCTCTCAGGTCAAATGCCGGAGCGGGATCACCGACTACCGGCAAACCACCCTCGTTCGCTGGTCCACGGGCGTGCGAACGCCAGAACCAGAAGGCCAGACCGAGCACCACCACTATCAAAATGTATTTCATGGGACAACACCTCATACGTTGGCTGGCGTCCCCGAGTGGAATCGAACCACTAATCTTCCCTTAGGAGGGGAAAGTTATATCCATTTAACTACGGAGACGACCCCTAAAATTATACCGGCTTGCCATCGCAGACAACGCCCCTGATGGGATTGCAATCGAGTCAACACGCGCCAACACCTCAACATTCATCTGAATCTACCCAAGCTTAAGGTTAAATTTGCGAGAATATGCGCTTCAATAGCCAGCTATCAACCATCAAATTTCGCCATTGGATGCCTTACTCGCCAGTGTTCATGCATGCTACAGCAGAACTTCATCGCATCATTAGCGGCACCCTTTTTCTGGTCTGCATGATGTGGTGTGTTTTGGCATACGCCAATGATCCAATCACTAGCGACACCCGAGTGATAAGAATCACTGGGGCCATCTCATCTCAGACATTATCAAAACTGAATGCCGATCTTGCCGGCTTTCGTAACAGCGATCCCGTTCCAGCCGGGTTGGTCGTTTTACTCAATAGCCCGGGCGGCGATGGCGACATTGCCATGCAAATGGGCCGCCTGCTGCGCAAGCACCGGGCGCATGTCATGGCCTTGCATCAGTGTGACAGTGCCTGCGCCATTCTTTTAATGGGTGGCGTAGTCAGAGCAGCGATCTCCGGGGCGATTGGGGTGCACGCCGGGCGGCTTACGGTGATGGCGGACAACGGCAGCGTTATCCGCGAAATCGACGCAAACCGGAACTTGGGTCATGCGTTTCAACTGGCAACGTATAACCGGGACATCCGCCAATACATTCATGAAATGGGCATCGACCACGCGCTATTGGATCTGATGCTCGCGCACCCAGCACCTGACGTTTATAAACTCAATGCAAGCGAGTTACGTCGTTATCAACTGACCGGCTTCAACGAAGACTATCTCAATAAGCGCACACTGGAACTGAATAGCAATCCCTGGACGCACCCAATCACCCGCACGGAACTGTTTAAGCGAACGATGTCTGTGCCTGATCGCTGTCACAGAACCGAATCGTCAAACACGCAATTTATTGCGTGCTATCGATGGACATTGATTCGACACTGATCAAACAGTGCATTACATCTAGCTGCGGAACATAAAATAAACAGCGCCGAGTAGGCGCAGAGCAAACGGGATAAAAACGCCAAGAGACCAATAAAGGTCGGCACCCCTAACAACACACTTAAATTGGGCATCTGCAATCACCCATGTCGTGGGAACAAGTTAGTTAATCAATGATGCCAATCCCTCTTTACCAACAGGCGGTCTGCCGAACCAGGGAACTAAAGCACATCTAACCGATAGTTGGTCAGACACCATTTTAATATACGGAAGCTCATAGGCTCCGCGCTCCATGAGGACGGGATTTCGTGTTCCACTTGCCAAGAGGGATTGATTAATTACCCAGGCATAAGGCTCAATACCCGCCCGGCGGAGATCGTTTTGAAGACGCTCCGCCTCGTGCACTGGGGTTGCTTCCGGCAAGGTCACCACGAAAACATGCGTAAAGTCCTTGTCCCGCAGACGGGGCAACAATTCCTTGACCGATTCAGGCATATCACCTTGGGTACGCTCAACTTCACGGTGATAGGCTTCTGCCGCATCCAGCAAAAGAATCGTATGCCCGGTCGGTGCCGTATCGAGAACAACAAATCCGCCCTTGCCTTCATCAACGGTGCGGGCAAAGGCACGAAAAACGGCAATTTCTTCCGTACACGGAGATCGCAAATCCTCTTCCAGCATTGCCAACCCTGCACGATCAAGGCTCTTACCTGCCTTTGCCAGAACCTCTTCGGTGTATTGACGAACCTCCTGCGCCGGATCAATTTTGGTCACTTTTAAGCCAGGCATTCCTTCTGCCGCTGCCGTCGCAACATGAGCCGCAGGGTCTGTGGTGGAAAGGACGACTGGAAATCCTCGTTCAGCCAGGTTGAAAGCGATGGCCGCTGCAACCGAAGTCTTACCCACGCCACCCTTGCCCATCGTCATGATCACGCCATGACCGACACCAGCCAACTCATCTACATATCGTTTCAGCCCACCCGGCAACGCAGATGTCGGCGGCAAGGACCGTTCTAAAGGTATCGGCAGCGCTTCTGAGTGCGCCAT
>JBDQLO010000139.1:0-3533 GCA_040262735.1 Fluviibacter sp. | reverse complement strand
GGTTGAAAGAATTAACCGGTGAGATCCGGGGTCGCATGATCCCCGACATGAACAATCTTGAGGGTGTTGGTACCGCCAGGGTGTCACCGCCGCCGGCAATCGAGAACGCATCCGAGTGCGCAATGGCTGAGGACATCATCTTGGTGCCACCGGCAAACTGATCATGTTCAAAGACGCCGACCGGACCATTCCAGATAATCGTGCCGGCATGCGCAATAATTTCCGACAGACGCGCAGCCGTTTTGGGGCCGACATCGAGAATGCGGTCGTGTGCCGTCACTTCATCGACGGGGATTTTGTTGGCACGCGCCAGTGCCGAGACTTCATCGGCCACGACCACATCAACCGGTAGCGGCACTTCCGCGCCACGGGCCTTCATCATGTCCATGATGGCCTGGGCTTCTTTCACCAGTTCCGGCTCGGCCAACGATTCACCGATACGGTGACCGGTGGCCAGCAGAAAGGTATTGGCGATGCCCCCCCCGACGATCAGCTGATCGACTTTTTCGGCCAGCGATTTGAGAATCACCAGCTTTGAGGATACTTTGGCGCCACCCACGATAGCGACCAATGGTCGAGCCGGATTTTCGATGGCTTTGGCCAGGGCATCGATTTCGCCACCCATCAGGATGCCGGCGCAGGCGACCGGCGCAAAACGGGCAATGCCATGCGTGGTGGCTTCAGCACGGTGTGCCGTACCGAAAGCATCGTTGACATACACATCACAGAGCTTGGCCATTTTCTGAGCCAGTTCTTCGTTGTCTTTCTTTTCACCCTTGTTGCAGCGGCAGTTTTCGAGCAGGACCACTTCGCCCGGTTTGACTTCAAAACCACCGTCGACCCAGTTCTGGATCAGACGGACAGGTTTGTTCAGTAGCTGACCCAGCCGCACGGCGACCGGCATGAGAGTGTCATCGGCTTTCACTTCGCCTTCGGTCGGGCGCCCCAAGTGCGAGGTCACCATCACGGCGGCGCCGTTGTCGAGACAGTACTTGATCGACGGGATCGAGGCGCGGATGCGGGTGTCTTCGGTGATGTTGCCGGCATCGTCCTGCGGGACATTGAGGTCGGCACGGATGAAAACGCGTTTGCCGCGCACATCGACATCGGTCAGCTTCTTGACATTCATGATCGGGCTCCGGGGTATACGAGATTACTTGGCGTTCATCCAGGCGCGGGCGGTGTCCAGCATGCGGCAGCTATAACCCCACTCGTTGTCGTACCAGGCAAGCACTTTGACCAGGGTGCTGCCGTCTTCGGCCTGAATCACACGGGTCTGGGTGGCGTCGAAGGTCGACGAATGCGGATCGTGGTTGAAGTCGGACGACACCAGCGGATCGTTGTTCACGGCCAGTACGTTCTTCATCGGGCCGTTAGCCGCTGCCGTCATCAGGCTGTTGATTTCATCCTTGGTGGTGGGGCGATCGGTCGTGAAGGTCAGATCGACCAGCGACACGTTGATGGTCGGTACACGCAGGGCGAAACCGTCGAACTTGCCTTTCAGCTGTGGCAGCACCAGGCCAACAGCAGCGGCTGCGCCGGTTTTGGTCGGGATAATGTTCTGGGCGGCGGCACGGGCGCGGCGCAGATCCTTGTGGCGGACATCGACGGTCACCTGATCGTTGGTGTAGGCGTGCACGGTGGTCATCAGACCGGACTTGATGCCGACGTTGTCTGACAGGATCTTGGCGACCGGTGCCAGGCAGTTGGTGGTGCATGAGGCGTTTGAAACCACGGTCATGTCGCCCTTCAGGACATCGGTGTTGACACCGTAGACCACCGTGGCATCGACGTCATCCCCGCCCGGTGCCGAGATCAGCACGCGCTTGGCACCTTGCTCCAGCAGGGCTTGGGCCTTGGCCTTCGAGGTGTAGGCACCCGTACATTCCAGCACCATGTCGACTTTGTGGTCGGCCCAGTTGATGGCCTTCGGATCTTTGGTCGAGTAGAACGGGATCTTCTTGCCGTCGATGATGATGCAGTTTTCGCCTTCGGTTTCCACCGGGGTGCGGAAGCGGCCATGCGTGGTGTCGTACTTCAGCAGGTGGGCGTTGGTCTTGAGATCGCCCGAGGCGTTGATGGCGACCAGGTTAAATTCCTTCTGCAGGCCCAGCTCATAGATGGCACGCAAGGTGCAGCGACCGATACGACCAAAACCATTGATTGCGACATTGATAGCCATTTCTACTCTCCGTATGTTTTGTGAGTGTGAGACTGCAGATTATTTTGAAAGCACACCGCGGACGGTGTTTATAACGTTTTCGACGGTAAAGCCGAATTCCTTGAAGAGCAGACCGGCCGGGGCCGATTCGCCAAAGCGGGCAAGACCAATGACCGCGCCGTCCAGGCCCACATATTTGTACCAGCCGTCCGGGTGACCGGCTTCGATGGCCACGCGTGGCAGGCCAGCCGGCAGCACCTGGTCGCGCCAGGTTTTATCCTGTTGGTCGAAGGTGGTGGTCGAGGGCATCGAGACGACACTGACGGCAACACCGGCTTCAGCCAGAGCGGCTTGGGCATCCAGCGCCAGCTTCACTTCCGAGCCGGTGGCGATCAGCACGGCCTGGGCGTTGGCCGCCGGGGAGACCACATAGCCGCCACGGGCGATCTCCGCAGCAGCCGTCTGGTTGGCAACCGGCGGTAGATTTTGGCGTGACAGCAGTAGCGCTGTGGGGCCGTTGGCATTTTCAATACCCTTGACCCAGGCAATGGCCGTTTCGGTGGCATCGGCCGGCCGCCAGACATCCAGATTGGGGATCAGGCGCAGCGAAGCCGCGTGTTCAACGGGTTGGTGGGTTGGACCATCTTCACCCAGACCGATCGAGTCATGGGTGTAAACCAGGATCTGGCGGATCTTCATCAGCGCCGCCATGCGGATCGCGTTGCGGGCGTAATCCGAGAACACCATGAAGGTCGCAGTGTAGGGAATGAAGCCACCGGCCAGAGCGATACCGTTGGCGATGGCGGTCATACCAAATTCACGCACGCCATAGAACAGGTCGTTGCCATCGTCGTTGGCAGTGACGCCTTTGGCGCCCTTCCACCAGGTCAGGTTAGAGCCCGCCAGATCGGCCGAGCCGCCCAGCAGTTCCGGCAGATTCGGGGCGAGTGCTTCAATCGCCAGTTGTGAGGCTTTACGTGTCGCCACCGTTTCGGCCTTGGCTTGCGTGGCGGCGATAAAGTCAGCGGCGATCTTGCGCCAGTTGGCCGGCAGCTTGCCCGACAGACGACGGGTAAATTCAGCCGCTTCCGCCGGGAAGGCGTTGCTATAGGCGGCGAAAGTTTTGTCCCAGGCGGCTTCGCGTTCGGCGCCAGCGGCACGAGCATTCCAGGCGGCGTAGACATTGGCCGGGATGTCAAAGGCGGCGTGTGTCCAGCCGATGGCGGCACGTGTGGCGGCGATTTCTTCGGCGCCGAGCGGCGAACCATGCACGTCGGCACTGTTCGCCTTGTTTGGTGACCCCATGCCAATCGCGGTGCGGCAACAAATCAGGGTTGGACGCGCGGTATCGGCTTTGGCAGTTGTGATGGCG
>JBDQLO010000138.1:0-3568 GCA_040262735.1 Fluviibacter sp. | reverse complement strand
GAACGAGGTTCCGACATTCATCGAGAACAGTTCTTCCAGTGTCGCGGCATTATAGGCAGCGAAGGTGCAGTCCATATGCCCAGCCCAAAGAAGGTCAGCCGAAGCCATCACGCCACCGTACATCGGATAGGTCGTGTTGTGGGTTGCCATAACCGCACCCGTAGCCGCATCAACAGCGTTGATCGAACCGGTCTGTTCGCCACTGTTGGTGCCTGAGCCGCCGATGAAGATGTTACCCGCTGTCACATCAGCCGGATCAACCGCTCGCACCGACAGATCCGAGCAACCCTCGATGCCAGCCGCATAGGCGAGGCCAAGGTTCGGGTTGTAAGCCGTCGGGAAGAAGTTGGTGCCGCCCTGGATGTTCGGGCAGGTCGTAGCAACATCGCCAGCCCGGGTGATCGCGCCAATCGCGTAGGTCTGAAGGGCTGCTTCCGGGTTGTACTCGAGCGGTTTGCCGGTCTTGGGGTCGATGCCCGAAGTCCAGTTCAGATTGCTGACATAGGCGACCGAGTTGATGTAGGCACCGTTGTTCTGGTCGAGCGTGTAGAAGATGCCGTTCCGGCCAAAGTGGGCAAGAACCTTCCGCTGTTCACCGTTGATTTCGCTATCCAGCAGCAACTGCGGACCGACTTCGTCATAATCCATGTAGTCGCCAGGCGTGTACTGGAAGTGCCATTTCAACTCGCCCGTATCTGCATCAAGCGCAACGGTGGAGTTGGTGTACAGGTTGTCGCCCGGACGATACTCGGGGTCATACATCGGGACAGGGTTACCGGTGCCCCAGAAGACCGTATTCGAGTCGGGGTCATAGGAGCCTGCCATCCAAGCCGCGCCGCCGCCGGTTTTCCAGCAGTCCGGATTGCCGGTCTGATCACAGAGCCAGGTTTCGGAGCCCGGCTCGCCCGGTGCTGGGATCGTGTAGAAGCGCCAAATTTCGTCGCCGGAATTCGCGTCAAGCGCTGCAATCCAGCCACGAGTGGCCCAGTCACCATACGATTGGCCGACGATGATCTTATCTCCAACCACCTGTGGCGAGTTCGTAAAGCCCTCGCCGACATCGGTTGCGATCTGCTTGTCCCAGACCACGTCACCGGTTTCGGCGTCGCATGCGACCACGCGGCCATCATTCAGCACAGTGATGACGTTGTTACCCGAGAGCGCGAGACCACGGTTGGCCAACAGGATGCCTTTGCTTGGATCTTTGTCGATGCCGGTGTCGCATATCCAGACTGGCTTGGCGGCCTTTCCGCTCGACAGGTCGAACTTGTACGGAGTGCCCCAAGGATCCGATACATAGAGGAACCCGTCATCGGCAAGCGGAGTGCCTTCCATCGAGCCGACGCCGAAACCGGCCGGTTCAGAGCCGCCGATGGTTGCCGCCATGACAACGCGCAGCCCCGAGACGTTGCCGGAGTTAATCTGGTCAAGGGACGAGTAGCGGTTAGAGTCATAGCCCTTGCCGATCGTCAGCCAGTTGCCGGCTTCTGCTTCGGTCCCAGCCGCCAAAAGCCGTTCTGGCGTGACCTCAGCACGTGCCGTGCCGGCCACCATTACGGCAGCGGCAAGCCCCATTATTAAACGCTTCGCCTTCATTCTGTGCCTCCCTAACTTTCGTTGAAATCAAACGCACGTACGGTAATGTTTGCACTATTGTTCGATGGATTTTCCTATTAGCAATATTGGTCTGGCGATGCTTCAAACCGGGCTGCAAATGAAGACGGCCCGGGAATCCACATCCGGAGCCGCCAATATTGGTTGCTTGCCTCTTGCGAGGCTGGGTCAGATTCTGGGAGGTGTTGTCACGTGGCCTTTCGTTTCCACATGAAAATAAACCGGAATAGGCCCAGCCCGACCAGAGCGAATCCCGAATACATGGCATACCAGTAACCATCCATCAGCCCAGACTCCATCCGAACCTTCCGGTGTGAAGAGGGGTCTGTGTACTGCGAACGACCGATGAAGTTCATGTCCATTCCCGATGCGCGCATGTCACCTATCCAGTAGGCTAGACCGACTGCGGTCAAATAGCTCAGGCCGACAAGGATGATCAAAACCGCCGCAAGTGGCAACCGGAATCGTCCGATGGGCAAGGACAAGTTAAGAAAAAGACTGGCAAATAGAGCCAACATCGCCAGTCCGAAATAGGTCCAAACAAAGGGCCCAAAGAAACCGGGCATCTCGTAAAGCGCGGGGTCAGCTCCCATCCTTACCTGACCCACGGCATCGATCCCCCAGGGGTGCAGCACAAGGTCATCGGTCCCTTGGATCACAGCGATATCGGCAATCCACCAGGGTTGAAACCAAGTATACACCATGAAGGCTGCCGCAGCTGCGAGCAGGATCCTAAAAATCCATGCTCCTGCGCCGCCGCCAAAATCGAATATAGGTTGAGCCTGTGTCATATGTCTTACGCCTTCCACGTCGCGGGCTGCTCTTCCGCCGGCCCGAATTGTCCGGATCCAGTCATGTCTCACGCCAATTGGGCGGGGCGACAGGCAAATCGTAACCGGGCCGTTTTCCGGGGGTCAAGTTGCTGACTGCGGCGAAAGCCGGCCGCGGGTGGCACACGCCCGTCGAAGGGAGGTGAAATTCGGCAATTGCTTGACGCTGAGGCGATCCTTCCCTCAGGACTTGCGGCCCCCTCGGTATTCTATGCCAAAACTGGTATAACCCAAATATTTTAGCTATTTGGAAATGTTTTCCGAGGAGGGTCTTTCGTCAGATCTGGCCAACGATGAAGGAAGTTGGCGTCCACAGTTGGACCAAGAGGACGGCGCCGCCGACGGCTTCCAATCTGGTGTATTGGTAAAACGAATATCCAGGCTGCGGAGCTATCGAACTTGGCAAGCGCCTAGCGCCGTTATTCAGAGTCTGATGCGCTGTTGTCGAACCCAGAGCCGGTCAGCGCGATGTAAGCATCGGCGAGCGTCGAAGTGCCGGTCTTTTGCCGCAGGGCAGCGGGCGAGGCCGTCTCTACAACTCGGCCGTTGACCAGCAGAATGATCTGCTTGGCCTCTTCGACTTCCTCGGCGATGTGAGTCGACCAGAGAACCGCTTTACCTTCGGCTCGGGCAAGATCCGACACCGTTGCCACCAAACGTTTGCGGGAGGCCGGATCAAGACCGGTAGAGGGTTCATCCAACAACAACAGATCAGGCCGCGACAAGAGCGCCCGTGCGATTTCCACGCGGCGCTGGTTGCCACCAGAAAGCTCCCGGACCGGAAGAGACAGTAGATCTATAATCTCCATGGTTTCGGCGGCGTATGCGATCCTGTTGCGAAGCTCGGTCCCCCAGAGGCCAAAAAGACCTCCGACAAACTGAAGGTTAGCCCTGACAGAAATATCGGTATCGAGGGAGCGCGACTGAAAAACTACACCGATTCGTTGCAGGATCGCCGATGGGACATCGCGATAGTCCTGTCCGAATAGGCTGACGTTGCCGCTGTCTGCTGCGAAGAGGCCAGCGCAAATCTGAAACAGGGTCGACTTCCCGGCACCGTTCGGGCCCAAAAGGCCGACCACCTCGCCCGCATCGACCCCAAGCGTCACGCCCCTGAGCGCCGG
>JBDQLO010000137.1:0-3621 GCA_040262735.1 Fluviibacter sp. | reverse complement strand
TTCGTTTTTTAGCGGTACAGCACTGGGCTGCCCGCTCGCTATTTGATCGCAACAAGACGCTGTGGGGTAGCTGGGCCATTGAACACCCGCGCTTTCGGTTCTGGTTTGCCGGCGATCTGGCCTATTCTCCTGACATTGACGATATTGCGCGTGCTCATGGTGGTTTTGACCTGGCCGCGATTCCTATTGGCGTCTACGAACCGCGTTGGTTTATGAAGCGTGCGCACGTCGACCCGCATGAAGCGATTGAGGTCTATAAGAAGATTCGTGCGAAAAAAGCGCTTGGCATTCATTGGGGTACGTTCGACGGATTGAGCGACGAGTCGTTAGATCAACCCCCCGCGGTGTTTGAGCAAGCACGAGGGGCGGCTCAGTTGCCGGCCGATGACTTTGCGCTCTTTCGCATTGGCGAGACCCGCAGTTATTCGAGAACCCCCTCGATCAAAGCTTCGGTCGCCAAGTAAACGCTGAAATTGGGCAAGTCCGCCAGCGAGCTCTTAGCGTGCCACCGGAATCACGCCCACCAGGAGAAACACGCAGGCTACGAGCGTTAACCTCAGCCGTAGTGCCAGATACCAGCTTGGCCAACTGACCGAGCCCGCACACTTCAGATCGCGCCAATACTGGAGCACAAAACCCAAGACGAGCATGAGGGCTGCAGCGATTGGTGCAAAAACATAGGCAATCCAACCAATCAGTGCTGGAATGACACTCCAACCATATAGCGCGTTTCGTTGGCGTTCATTCAACCGGGGGTCTACGAGTGCGACGCCCCAATGCACCGCCCCGACAAAGCTCAGGATCACGGCGCCGTAGAGCAGTAGCGCCCCCCGATACATTACGCCGTGCATCGGTTCCATGTTCGATAGAACCGCCAGCCCGATAAACGGTAACAAACCACCGTATCCCAGCAAGGCCGCCGACAAGGGCATCTGATGATCTTTCATGGTTTGCCCACTTATTTAACGATCGGTCTAACACCTGTGAAGCCGCCATCTACCGACCAGACCTGCGCGGTGACACGACTACTTTTATGCGACATCAACCAGGCCATGAGTTCTGCAAGCTCGGTGGTGCTACCGACGCCTGGCAACGGGTACTGTCGTGCGGCCGCTGATCGCAGTGCGTCTGTTGCGAGCAACCGCTCGGTCGCCGGGGAGTCCATGATGCCGGGGGCAACGACATTGACGCGGATGCCATAGGGCGCATAGGTTGCTGCTGCGCCTCTGGCCAAACCCTCTACCCCGGCTTTGGCAGCCGCTACCGCCTCATGATTCGGGGTTCCCATCTGGGCCGCCACGGAGGAGACCAGCACGGCGCTGCCCGGCAAATTGTGTTGCCGCAGGTTGCCAATAAAGGCGGCAAGCGTGTGAAAAGCGCTGTTCAAATTGGCTTCTATCGACTCTTGATAATCGGCTGCACTTAATCTGTGCAGCGCGCCAAGCCGGATGTTGCCGACGCAATGGGCAAAAGCCTGCGGTACCAGGCCGTTTTCCTGGGCAATCTCGAAAATTCTTTTTGCACCATCGGGCGTACTGCAGTCTTCGCAAATCTGCAGGTGACGGTCGCCATAGGCTTCTTTCAGGCGGTTCGCATCTCTGCTGACGACCACCACCGTCCATCCCTCTGCATCGAGTTGCTCGACCAGTGATTTACCCAGCCCCCCGGCTGCGCCGGTCACCAGTGCCACTTTAGGTTCAGTCATTGCGTGATCCTCCGGATCTCCAGTTGGCAACCAACGCTGGCACACCGTCAATGTTGGTCAGTATGGTTGTATTGGGGAGGCTCACCCGCTTCTGGTTAAAGGCCGCACCGCCCGCCCAGATGGCGATCTCCGCTGGCAACAACGCCCTGAACTGATTCAGGTCTTTCATGACCGTTCGTGAGGGATACGCCGCACTGAACGACAAGGCAACGACATCATAGCGTCCGTCGGAGGCATATTTCGAAATGTCTGTGAGCGGAATACGGGTTCCCAATGACGTGCAATGCGCGCCAACAGAGACACACATGGCCTCAACCATCAGAATCCCCAGGCAGTGCTCTTCATCCGGAAAAGTCGTGAACAGTATTCTGGGGGTCGACTCGCCGGGCGCGTGGGAATGAATGGCATGCCGGATGACGTTTTGTACCTGTTCCGTATATAGATGCTCTTCAGGAATACTCAGATCACCGCGAATCCAGTAATCACCAACGATGCCGTTCATTGGAATGACGGTGTCGGTGATGAATTTTTGCAACCCATCCTTCATGAGGATCAGATTCAAAGACTCCCTCAGCTCACGGCTCCGATGCATGCGCAGCAGCTTGACGAGGCCAAGACACACGGCGTGCCGGGCAGGATGCTGTGCGAACCCACTATGCGTTTCTAAAAGCTGGTGAAGCTCTGAGACATCGAGCGACAATACTTTGCTGGGGCGCATGCCCTTGTCCAGCAACCGGCGAATGATTCTGAGACGCTCGATCTGATCGGCCGGGTAAACCCGCTCGCCTAGCTCATCGCGAACGGGCCTGGGAAAGTCATACCGCCTTTCCCAGACACGAAGCGTGTCTTTCCCGATGCCGGTATCCCGCTCGACATCGGCGATACGCATAGGGGAGGTCAGTTCGGCTAGATTCATTTTGTCCTGGACAATGTCTTGACAACGTCTATTTTAAGGCATATTTTGAACATGTAAAGCGTTTTGTCCTGGACAGATATGAGATTTCGCCCGTTTACCAACAAACTGCTCGCCGTTGCCATGTTCACCCTCGGTGCCCTGGCCACGGTCGTGCCGAGCGCACAAGGGAGTGATATGTCATCCGCAAAAGGGTCAGCTGCATCGAATAAGGCGTGTCCGGCGCTGCTTCAGGGAACTTATCCGAGGCTACAGGATGAATCACCGCAGTCACTTTGCCAGTACGCCGGCCAGGTGATCCTGGTCGTGAACACGGCTAGTTTTTGTGGTTTTACCCGCCAGTACGACGGACTAGAACGACTCTATGACCGCTACCGGGGCCAGGGTCTGGTCATTCTGGGCTTTCCCTCGAACGATTTTGGACAGCAAGAACCGGATAGCAACAAAAAAATTGCCGACTTCTGTCGTAACACCTACGGCATCAAGTTCCCGATGTTTGCCAAAAGCAGTGTTCGCGGCCCCGATGCGAACCCACTGTTCAAGCAGCTGGCACAACTGACCGGTGATGCCCCCGGCTGGAACTTTCACAAATATTTGATTGGTCGTGATGGCCGCCAGGTGATGAGCTTTGGCAGCCAAGTGGCCCCTGAGAGTCAGACCCTGACCGAAGCCATCGAAAAGATGCTGAAAAGCACACCGTAACTTCAGCCAGGTCAATGTTGCACCCCTCCCAAAGATTTAACCCCCCTAACCTCAAGAGAGAACCCTCATGAACGCTCCCGAAAAAACACTTCACGACTTACTTTTACCCGATATTCAAGGTACGCCTGATCATCGGGATCTTGCTATTAATCAGGTTGGCGTGCGCGGTTTGCGCTATCCGCTCAACCTGGTGGGGGCCGATGGTGGAACGCACCCCACGATCGCAACCATCACCATGACGGTTGGCCTGCCACCAACGGTAAAGGGGACGCACATGTCTCGTTTTGTCGAAATCATGGAG
>JBDQLO010000136.1:0-3624 GCA_040262735.1 Fluviibacter sp. | reverse complement strand
CGGATATGCCGATCGAAGCCGTGCGCGAGCTGCTCGTCAACCATCACCAGCGCTATGTGCCGGTGATGGATGGCAAAATGCTGATGGGCGTGGTGTCATTCATGGATGTCGCCAAAGCCGTTCTGGAAGAGCAGGGTTTTGAAAACCGCATGCTCAAGAACTTCATCAAGAATTGGCCGAGCGATGAGGCCAACGACTAACTAGTCGCCCCAACGCCGCCTGCAAAAGCCAGCGATTATGCTGGCTTTTGTTTTTGGCGGTTGGCGTTAGCCATCAGCACGGCGATGACGCAGGATGCCATCCGTGTTTCTGCATTGTCGGCGCGTGAGGTCAGAACAATCGGCGCTTTGGCACCAAGGACAATACCGGCGGGGACGGCGCTCGCCAGGTATTCCAGCTGTTTGGCCAGCATATTGCCGGACTCCAGGTCGGGAACCACCAGAATATCCGCCAGCCCCGATACGGGTGACTTGATGCCCTTGCTGCGGGCTGCATCGGCCGAGATGGCATTGTCGAAGGCGAGCGGGCCATCGAGCACGCCCCCGGTAATCTGGCGGCGGTCGGCCATTTTGCACAGCGCGGCGGCATCTATGGTCGACTGGATTTTGGGGTTCACGGTTTCAACAGCCGACAGAATGGCAACACGGGGTTCGGCGATGCCCAGCACATGGGCGAGATCGATTGCGTTCTGGACGATGTCGGCTTTGGCTTCAAGATCCGGGTGGATGTTGATGGCTGCGTCGGTAATCAGAATCGGTTTGGCGTAAGTCTCGACTTCCATACGAAACACGTGCGACAAACGACGTGCCGTGCGCAGGCCATGTTCGCGGTTGACGACTGCACTCATCAGCTCATCGGTATGCAGGCTACCCTTCATCAAGGCTTCGGCTTCGCCGTTTCGGACGAGTTCGACGCCAAGCCTGGCCGATTCCTGGCTGTAAGCAGTATCGACGAGGCGATAGCGGCCAATGCTCAATCCAGCCTCATCGGCGATTTTGTGAAGTCTGGCAGCAGGACCGACCAGAATCGGTTCGATCAGTCCATGTTCGGCGGCAAGTACGGCGCCCTTAAGCGATTCGCGATCGCAGGGATGCACCACCGCAGTCAATACCGGATCGAGGCCAGTTGCCTGATTCAGAAACGCCTGTAAGCGTTCATCCCGATTCGACAGAATCACTTCCGGTATGCTCACCCGTGGCCGGATGATTTTTTCTGTAGGGGCCAGAACTTCCAGGGTGCCGGTGATGGCGCGCAGTCCGCTTTCGAGAACCACCTCGGCATCGAACAGCACATGCTGCGTGCGCTCGTATTTGCGCTCAACGGTAATCTTGAAGGTGGCGGTATCGCCCACCATAATGGGGCGCAGGAAGCGCAGGTTCTGATCCACCAGAATCGTTCCGAGTCCCGGGAGCTGACAACCCAGCAGATTGACGAGCATCGCGCCGGACCACATCCCGTTGGCAACCACCTCCCGGTAAATGCTGCTGTCGGCAAACTGCGGGTCGATCATGGCGGGGTTGGCATCCCCGGTCGCTGCGGCAAACAGGCGTAGGTCGTCTAAGGTGATCGTTCGGGTGACCGTAGCGCTATCGCCAACCTTGAGTTCCGAAAACGGTTTGTTTTCGACCAGTTCGTTGGTAGACGATGCGTCTTTGGGGGAATGCGACATACGAGTGAGCCTTCGGGTTAAAGCAGGATGTGACGGCCGGCATCGATCAGAATGACATCACCGGTGATGGCGCGACCAGCGGGGCTGGCCAACAGTGTCGCCAGGGCACCGACTTCCTCAATGGTGACCAGACGATGCAGCGGTGCGTGGTCGATTGTATCCTGCATGAGCTGATCAAAATCCTGAATGCCGGAGGCCGCGCGCGTTGCGATAGGGCCGGGCGATATGGCGTTCACGGTAATCTGCTGTGTGCCCAGTTCGGCAGCCAGTGCTCGGGTGGCCGCTTCAAGCGCGGCTTTGGCCAGACCCATGATGCCGTAGTGTGGCGCGAGCTGCTTGGCGCCGTCGTAACTCATGGTGAGGATGGCGCCGCCGCTCTTCATCAGGGGTGCGGCCAGCCGAGACAGCCGGATCAGACTATGACAGGAAACGTCCATGGCCCGGTTAAATCCCTCACGGGACGAGTCGATGACACGTCCGTGCAGATCCTGTGTCGGGGCAAAGGCGATCGAGTGCAGCAGAAAATCCAGCTTGCCCCATTGATCCTCGATCGCCCTGAAGACCGCGGCAACTTCGGTGTCATCTTCCACGTCCATGGGCAGAATCAGCGGCGCATCCAGCGATTGCGCCAGGGGTCGCACATGAGGTTCTGCTTTGGCGTTCAGGTAGGTCACCGCGAGTTCGGCGCCGGCGGCTTTGAAGGCCTCAGCACAGCCCCAGGCGATGCTGTGCTCGTTGGCGATGCCGACCACCAGGCCCTTGAGACCGGCCAGGCTTTGATGAAGAGGGTGCTGACTCATGATATGTTCCCGAACTGCGTAAAATCACAACCACAATGTTGCGCCGCAACGATGTGGCTGGCAAGAGGTTTAATCGCCTGATTTATGAATTTTTTGTGAAACGATGTCTACAGAACAACGCCATTACATGACCCCGGGCGGCCACGCGCGTTTGCGTCACGAGCTGGAGTACCTGGTAAAGACCGAGCGGCCACGGATGGTGGAGGTTGTTTCATGGGCTGCCTCCAATGGCGATCGTTCGGAAAACGGCGATTATCTTTACGGTAAAAAGCGCTTGCGCGAGATTGATCGCCGTATCCGCTTTCTCATGAAGCGGCTGGAAGATGCCCAGGTGGTCGACCCTGCGGCGCAACTGCATCGCGAGCAGGTATTCTTTGGCGCAACCGTGCTTGTGTGCGACGAGTCGGGCGTCGAAGCCACCTACAGTATTGTCGGCATTGACGAAGCGGACCCGGGCAAGGGCTGGATCAGCTGGGTGTCGCCGCTGGCCAGGGCACTAATCAAGCTTCGTGCGGGCGATGTTGCGCGTTTCAATAGCCCCCAGGGGGCGCGCGAACTCGAAATCATCGAGGTGTCCTATGTCGCCCTCGATATACCGGGTTTTGATCCTGATGCGTGACCTCTTGAAAAATGCGTTTTCGCCCTAAATTATCGTAGCAACGCTTGTTCAACTCTTCTGTTTCAACTACTTATGACCACAACCACTGAAACCAAGGTCTTCCAGGCCGAAGTCAAACAGCTCTTGCAGCTGATGATTCATTCACTGTATTCCAACAAAGAGATTTTCCTGCGCGAACTGGTCTCCAATGCTTCGGATGCCTGTGACAAGCTGCGCTACGAAGCACTGGCCGATGCCAGCCTCTTTGAAAATGATCCGGAGCTCGGTATTCGGGTCCAGATCGATGCGGATGCTAATACGATTACCATCGCCGATAACGGCATCGGTATGACGAAAGAAGAGGCCATCGCGCACTTGGGCACCATCGCCAAATCTGGCACCAAGGAGTTTTTCTCATCGCTGACGGGCGACGCCCAGAAAGACGCCAACTTGATCGGCCAGTTCGGCGTGGGTTTCTACTCGTCGTTTATTGTCGCAGACAAGGTCACGGTTCGTAGCCGCAAGGCCGGCGCGCCGGCTTCAGCAGGCGTTGAATG
>JBDQLO010000135.1:0-3656 GCA_040262735.1 Fluviibacter sp. | reverse complement strand
CGGTCAGGCCGAGCAGATGCTCGTGCACATTGTCAATTGTCAGTCCATCCAGGCCGAGGATCTCGTCCAGCGTTGGTAGCGAGGTCGGCAGCTGCATGTGCTTGCAGGGTACGTCATCGATGCTGATGAAATAGGGGGCGATGCCCCGGCCATCGGAAGCGTACAGCATACCCCAGGTGTCGAGCTGGCGGACGGCGGCTTCATTCATTTGCCAGCCGGCAGCACCATGGGTTTTGGGGGCGTGGCCAAAGATGTCACCGAAGCGGTCATAGCTTTGTTGCATGCGCTGCCGCGTCCAGGTTGCATTGCGGGTGCGCACTTGGTCGTGCCACTCGACGTGGTCCCAGGTGTGAATACCGCACTCGTGGCCAGCGTTGGCAATGGCGCGCATTTCGCCCGCTGCTTTTTTGCCAATGTCGGGGCCGGGCAACAAAACGCCGTACGACAGTGTTTTGAGCCCGTAGTGTTCGACAACCGAGGTACGCGAGACTTTCTTCAAAAAGCCTGGGCGAAAAACGCGGCGCAGAGCACGACCGGTGTTGTCCGGGCCGAGGCTGAACAGAAAGGTCGCACGCGCCTGATGGCGGTCAAGCAATTGTTGCAGCGCCGGCACGCCTTCACGGGTACCGCGCAGCGTATCGACATCAACCTTCAGTGTGATGCGTGACATAGTCGATCCAGGCAGCCCGGGGGTGCCGAAGGCCGGAACTTAGTCGACCAGCTTACGCGCCTGGGCGACATCGCCGCGATAGGCCTCGAAAATCTTGCTGATGGCATCGCCCATGCTGACGGTTGGTTTCCAGCCCAGATCTGCCATGGTGTTGGCGATCTTCGGCACACGATTCTGCACGTCCTGATAACCCTTACCGTAATAAGCGCCCGAGGTGGTTTCCACCAGTTTCACGTCTTTGGCGGTAATGGCATATTCCGGGATCTGGGCGGCGGTATCCAGCATCATGGTGGCGAGTTCGCGCACCGAGTAATTATTGACCGGATTGCCGATGTTGTAGATCTTGCCGTTGGCGATATCGTCTTTGTTAGCAATGATGCGCACCAAGGCATCGATGCCGTCGTCGATGTAAGTGAAGGCGCGCTTCTGCGTGCCGCCATCGACCAGGCTGATCGGTTCACCGCGCACGATGTGGCCGAGGAACTGCGAGACGACGCGCGACGAACCTTCCTTCGGCGTGTGGATGCTGTCTAGACCCGGACCGATCCAGTTGAACGGACGGAACAGGGTGTAGCGCAGGCCTTCCTGCTGGCCGTAACCGGCGATGACGCGATCCATCAACTGCTTGGCGCAGGCGTAGATCCAGCGCGGCTTGTTGATCGGGCCGTAGATCAGTTGCGAGTTTTCGGGGTCGAATTCACTGTCGGTGCACATGCCGTAGACCTCTGAGGTCGAAGGGAATACCAGATGCTTGCCATATTTGACAGCCGAGCGAACGATTGGCAGGTTGGCTTCGAAGTCCAGTTCGAACACGCGCAGCGGCTGCTGCACGTAGGTCGCCGGCGTGGCGATGGCGACCAGCGGCAGAATCACATCGCACTTGCGAACGTGGTACTCGACCCATTCCTTATTGATGGTGATGTCACCCTCGAAGAAGTGCATGCGCGGATGATCGATCACATCGGCCAGCCGATCTGCCTGCATATCCATGCCATAGACTTCCCAGTCGGTCGTTTCCAGAATGCGCTTGGACAAATGGTGGCCGATGAAGCCGTTGACGCCGAGGATAAGGACTTTTTTCATAATAGGTTCGGAGCGGTCGAGTAGTTTGAAATCAATGGGTGGTCATTGCTTCGGGGATCGCGTCGGGCATGCCCGGGACGCCATCCACCAGAAAGTTGGTGATCTGTACCGCCATCTTATCACCGCAGACCCCAATCACCCTGGGGCCGTCGCGGTAAACCCCCGGTGCCAGATTAAACGGATTGTCTAGCCGGCGGGCGGCGTTAATAGTGATGCGGCGCGTGCCCAGGGGCGTGGCGAAGTCACTAAATGCGCCCGGATAGGGCGGTGCCACGGCACGAATCAGGTTATAGACCTGGGCCGCGGTCTGTTGCCAGTCGATACGGCCATCTTCGGGCTTCCGACCCCCGAAGTAACTGCCCTCCAAAAGATTGTTTGGCCGGCGGGGCAGCTCGCCCTTAAGCAGACGGGGCAGAACGTCTTTAAGTGTTAAGGCGGCCGCCAAGGTGACCTTGGCGAAGACCTCGCCGGCGGTTTCATCAGGTCCGATACTGACGGCCTGCTGGGCAACGATATCGCCAGCATCCGGCTTTTCGGCCATGACGTGCAGCGTGGCGCCGGTTTCGCTCTCGCCATGGAGCACAGCCCAGTTGATGGGTACACGGCCGCGATACTTGGGCAGCAGCGAGCCGTGCATGTTGAGCGGCGCAATCCTGGCGAGGTTCAGCACCGACATGGGAATCATCTGCCGGTAGTAGAACGAAAAAATGTAATCGGGGGCAATGGCGGCGATACGCGCCAGCACATCCGGATCGCTGGCCGATTCCGGGGTGATGACCGGAATACCGGCGCTGTTGGCGACTTCGGCGACGCTGCTAAACCAGATGCGCTCGTTCGGGTCGTCGGTATGAGTGATGACCAGTGCCACGTCGACACCGCCATCCAGTAGCGCCTGCAGACAGCGGGTGCCGACCTCGTGGTAGGCAAAGACGACGGCGCGCACCGCTTAGCGATCCTGTTCCAGAACCGCCTGGATTACAAAGCGCGGTCGACCGCGTACCTGCTCGTAAATGCGGCCGACGTACTCGCCAAGAAGACCGACGCCAAAAAGCAGAACCCCGATGAGCGCAAAGATGAGGGCAAACAACGTGAATACGCCCTCTACCTCGGCACCAAATACAAAGCGGCGGACCAGAAGCAGGAAGAATAACGCCGTCGAACCAATCGCCAGTAGCACCCCAATGAGGGAAAAGGCTTGCAGCGGCATGGTCGAAAAGCCGGTCACCAGGTCGAAGTTGAGGCGAATGAGGCTGTACAGTGAATATTTCGATTCGCCGGCGGCCCGTTCTTCGTGCTTGACCCCGATCTCGATCGGGCGGCTGGCGAAGGTATAAGCCAGCGCCGGAATAAAGGTGCGCGCTTCCTCGCACTGGTTCAGCATCTGCACCACATGACGGCTGTAACCGCGTAGCATACAACCCTGGTCCGTCATGGTGATGCGGGTAATTTTTTCGCGCAGATTGTTCATGGCGCGCGACGCATGGCGGCGAAACCAGGTGTCCTGTCGGTTCTGACGGATGGTGCCGACATAGTCATAGCCCTCGCGCAGCTTGGTGAGCAGGTGACCGATTTCTTCGGGTGGGTTTTGCAGGTCGGCGTCGAGCGTGATGATCGATTGGCCGCGTGCCTGCGAAAACCCCGCCATGATGGCCATGTGTTGGCCGTAATTGCCGTTAAACAGGACCACTCGGGTGACATCCGGGCGCTTGCGGTACTGATCTGCCAGAATCATCGGCGAACGATCGCGGCTACCGTCGTTGATGAAGATGACCTCGTATTTGGCGTGTAAGGCGTCAAGCGCCGGGTAGAGCCGATCAAAGAGCGCCTGCAGGCCGGCCTCTTCGTTGTAGACCGGAATGATGATGCTGAGTTCGGGTGGTGCCACGCTCGGGTTGCCGGCCGG
>JBDQLO010000134.1:0-3694 GCA_040262735.1 Fluviibacter sp. | reverse complement strand
ACTATATTCCGCATGAGCAGGTGCGATTGATCGGCGTTGAAGCGACCGGCGAGGGCATCGATACGCCACGCCACGCGGCGTCACTGCAAATGGGCAAGCCCGGCGTGTTGCACGGTAACCGCACCTACCTGTTACAAGACGACAACGGCCAGATTATCGAAACCCACTCCATCTCGGCCGGTCTTGATTACCCCGGCGTCGGCCCCGAACACGCCTGGCTCAAAGACAGCGGGCGCGCCGAATATGTCGGTGCCACGGATTCAGAAGCGCTGCAGGCTTTCCATGACCTGTGCCGTATCGAAGGCATTATTCCGGCGCTGGAGTCGAGCCATGCGCTGGCGTATGCCGCCAAGCTGGCGCCGACGCTGCCCAAAGACAAGATCCTGCTCGTTAACCTGTCGGGTCGCGGCGACAAGGATCTGCATATTGTGTCAGAAGCCAGTGGCATGGAATTCTATTGTCGCCAGAGCTGTCGCACGGCGTTTGCCAAGGCCGGCATGCAGGTCAACGACAGCCATGCGGAGGATCAGTAATGGGTCGTATCGCTGACACCTTTGCCGCGTTGGCCAAGCAGGGTCGCAAGGGTCTTATTCCCTACATCATGGCCGGCGACCCATCGCCGACACTGACCGTTGATCTGCTGCATACCCTGGTCGAAGGGGGGGCGGACGTCATCGAACTGGGCGTGCCATTCTCCGATCCGATGGCCGATGGCCCGGTGATTCAGCGCGCCGCCGAGCGCGCAATCGGCAACGGCGTGGGTATCCATCAGACGCTGGCGCTGCTGACCGAGTTTCGTCAAACCAACCAGGACACCCCGGTCGTGCTGATGGGCTATGCCAATCCCATCGAATGTATGGGGCAGGCCACGTTTGTTGCAGCCGCCAAAGCGGCCGGTGCCGATGGGGTTTTGGTCGTCGATTACCCCCCCGAAGAGTCGGACCAGTTTGCCCAACAGTTGCGCGCAGTCGATATGGATCCGATCTACCTGCTGGCCCCCACCTCGACCGAAGCGCGCATTGCCGCTGTCGCCAAGGTAGCCAGTGGCTACCTGTATTATGTGTCCCTGAAGGGCGTCACGGGTGCGGGCCACCTCGATCTGCATGAAGTGTCGCAACGAATTCCACAGATCCGTGCCAAAACCGGCTTGCCGGTGGGTGTGGGCTTTGGCGTCCGTGATGCCAGTACTGCCGAACGACTGGCGGGCATGGCCGATGCCGTCGTGGTGGGTAGTCGCCTGATCGACGCGATGACCGATGCGCCGCAAGGCGATGTGCGTGGCGCGCTGCTTGCAGTCATGAAAGACATCCGCGCGGGTGTGGATCATGCCAGTGCCAACACTTAAAAAAACGAACGTATCGAACATGAGGAGCACTCGATGAACTGGGTTAACAAACTACTGCCGCCAAAGATCAAACGTGCCGTTGGCCAGCAGCGCAAGAGTGCCCTCCCGGAAGGCCTGTGGTGCAAGTGCCCCACTTGTGAACCCGTTTTGTACACCGCAGACCTCGAAGCCACTATGCAGGTCTGCCCGAAGTGTGAACACCATCATCGCGTCAAGGCCCGTGACCGTCTGGAAATGCTCATGGATGCGCATGGCCGCATCGAGATCGGTGCAGAAGTCCGCCCCAAAGATGCGCTCAAGTTTGTCGACAGCCGGCCGTATCCGATTCGGTTGGAAGAGGCCCAGAAGCAGACGCGTGAAACCGATTCGCTGGTCGTGATGCAGGGGGCGATTGAAGCCGAGCCCGTGGTGGTGGCCTGCTTTGAATTCGAATTCATGGGTGGCTCGATGGGCTCCGTGCTGGGCGAACGTTTCGTGCGGGGCGTGCGCGCCGCCATCGCCAACCAATGCGGTTTTGTCTGTATCACGGCGTCGGGCGGTGCCCGCATGCAGGAAGGTCTGTTTTCCTTGATGCAGATGGCCAAGACCACCGCGTCGATTTCCGAACTGGCCCGTCACGGCCTCCCGTTCATTACCGTATTAACCGATCCCACCATGGGTGGTGTCTCGGCATCGTTTGCGTTTGTCGGTGATGTCGTCATTGCCGAACCGAATGCACTGGTGGGTTTTGCCGGTCCGCGCGTCATTGAACAGACCGTGCGCGAAAAACTACCCGAAGGCTTCCAGCGCGCCGAGTTCCTGCTGGAGAAGGGTGCCATTGACATGATCGTTCACCGTAAGCATCTGCGCGATGAATTGTCATCGTTGTTACGCCTACTGCGTAAGGAACCGGTCTGCTCGTGATCCAAGGTGCCGCGCCCACGTTGGTGGCCGCTTAGTTTATGCCCAATCAGCACGACCATTTAGCCACCTGGCTGGCACAGATCGAACGCATGCACCCGCGCGGCGAAGCGGGTATCGAACTCGGCCTGGATCGGGTGGCCATCGTCGCTGCCGAGTTACGTCACGCCAAACGGCTGTCGGCCAAACCCATCCTCACGGTGGCCGGTACCAACGGCAAGGGCTCGGTCGTGACCTACCTGAGCAATATGCTCGATCGCGCTGGCTACAAGGTGGGTACCTACACCAGCCCACACCTGGTGGTGTTCAACGAACGCATTCGTCTGAACGGCGTACCGGTCGAAGATGCGCGCATCGTTGCGGCCTTCGATCGGGTTGAACAAGCCCGCTCTGCAACGGGTGAATCGCTGACCTATTTCGAATTCACCACGCTGGCCGCCATCGAGGTGTTTCTCGCCGCCGATGTCGATGTCCTGGTGCTCGAGGTCGGCCTCGGCGGTCGACTGGATGCAGTGAATCTTTATGATCCGGCTGTCGCCGTGCTAACGAGTGTTGCGCTGGATCATCAGGCCTACCTGGGCGATACGCGAGAGGCCATCGCGCTTGAAAAAATAGGGATAGCCCGAGCCGGCCAGCCGATCATTATTGCCGAACCCGATCTGCCTCTGCCGGCCCGTAAGCAACTGGCGGCAAAGGGGGCCATTGTGTATCTGATCGGCGAAGCCTTCGGTTTCGAGCCGCTGCCAGGCGAGGAGGGCAAGCCCAGTATCCAGTGGCGCTACTGGCTGCGCCCCCCCGGCCAGCCTATCGAAGCGGTGCAGCGCCGGGGCGGGCTGGCCTACCCGGGCCTGCGCGGCAAGATCCAGTTGCGCAATGCGGCAGCGGCCATGACGGCCCTGGCGTGTCTGCAAGACCGCCTGCCGGTCGCCATGGGTGCTATCCGTCGCGGCTTGCTCGAGTCTGAACTGGCCGGACGCTTCCAGGTCATCCCGGGGCCGCCTGATCTGGTGCTGGATGTGGCCCACAATCCGGAGGCGGCCGGCGTGCTGGCGGCCAACCTGGGTCAGTTGCCTTTTGCCCATACCCAGCATGGTGTTCTCGGCATGATGGCCGATAAGGATCTGGTCGGTGTTCTCAAGCCCCTGCTCAAACAGATTAATCGCTGGTACCTGGCACCGGTCGATAGCCCACGCTCGGCAACCCCGGCCCAGCTTCACGACACCCTTGTCAGTCTGGGGGTCAAAGCGACCCAGATCGATACCTATGACAATCCGGCCAGCGCATATGCTGCAGCACGAAAAAATGCGGGCGAGAGTGATAGAATTGTCGCCTTCGGATCTTTCCTAACAGTCGCGGATGTCCTGCGGGACCTTGGCAGAACGGCATGAAGCCAGATACTCCGGAATCAGATACTCAGCTGGAACTCAAAAAGAGCGCGCGTCGCCGTTT
>JBDQLO010000133.1:0-3715 GCA_040262735.1 Fluviibacter sp. | reverse complement strand
TCACGTCACCGTACACCTGGCTCGAAGAACATACACCACGCTCGCAATGGTTGGGTGGTTTCAAGAAGGACGGCGAGCGTTACACCACCCTGGATGCTCTTCATGAGTTACTGGCACAAGATTTTGTGCCGCTCGGGGTGCCGCGCGATCTACCCTTCGTGATCCGGGAAACTGCCCGCAAATTCCAGCACAGTGTGGCGCAGGTGTCTTGCTGGGAGCGGCGGCGTTAACTAGTTAGCACTCAGTGGGATCAGGATTTCGTTGCGACGAAAAATCGGCAATGTCCAGGGCGGGTTGTATCGCGCCAGCTCTGGCATGCCGTTGACCGACAACCCTTGGCGACTGATCCAATCCTGGAGACGACGTGTTTCATCAAGGATGCGCTGTTCGGTATTCATGCCCGAATAGCGAACGGCAGCATAGCTTCTTGACGGAATTTCTCGGATTCTGATGGCGGGGTTGTTGGGCTTGGGCAGTGTCGTTAAGGTGTACTGACTCGGCATCGTAAATTCCACGCGCCACTCGCGCGCGGTGGCGAAAGATTGACTACTGCCAACGGGTTCAACGCTCACAGGGGCGGTCATCGCGATTTTGCCGGAGTCCTCTGCAGTGACCGTGACCGGTTGCAGGGTCGGGAGTTGGTTGTCGCCAAAAATATAGCGGGCCAGCGTACGAAACCCTTGCCGGGTGGCGGCATCCATGTCGCCCTCGACCAACACATCGGCCACGATTCGAGGGTCGTAGCGTCTGATTTCGAAGTCGCCGTCTTGCTGTACGACGCTGTATTGAGGTGTCTCAGTGGCCATGGTGACCGAAGAAAACAAGCCGAGAAGGCACGAGAGAAGCAGTCGCGTTAACACGAAAGGTCTCGAACTTTGGATGAGTGGCATGATCGATCTTATTGAGAAGAAGCACGGGATTGAAATTTTTCGGGTCGAAGAACGCCCACATCAGTCACAAAGGTCACCAGTGTGTAATGCGGATAATAAGTTGCTACCAGCAGATCGAGCAGGCGTGTGGCGATGGTTTCATCGCACAAGATTTCGATACGAATGTTGGCGTTTTCAGGCCAGGACCCATCGCGCAAACCGTGAGTACCACTGCCGCGGGCGTCAGTCACCGTATACCCCCCCGCACCGATTTCTTTTGCGGCCGATGTGATCACTTCTTCAAGACAGCTTTCGCAAATCACGGTAATCAATTTTCGAACTGCAAGGCGCGAAGTCATGCCGAAGCTCCCAGAAACCATTGGCTGGCCGCATAGTAAAGCGGGATACCGATCGTAATGTTAAACGGAAAGGTGATACCAAGACTGGCCCCGATCGAAAGGGATGGGTTGGCCTCGGGAACCGCCATGCGGATCGCAGCGGGCGCGGCGATATACGAAGCGCTGGCAAAGAGCGTTGCGAGGAGGGTAGCCCCGCCAACACTGAGGTCAAGAAGGCCTGCCGTGACGATACCAATCATTGCCGATAGGAGCGGCATGATGAGCCCGAAGCTGATTAAAAAAGCCCCGGATCGTTTTAAATCGGCCACACGACCGGCCGTGACGAGGCCCATTTCGAGCAGGAATATCGCGAGCAGCCCTTTGAACAGGGTAAAAAATACCGGACTAATCGAAGCGAGGCCTTGTTCACCGCTCATATAGCCAATGAGCAGTCCGCCCACCAGCAGCACGATGCTCTTGCCGGTCAGGATTTCATGCATCAGCACGCCCCAGCGCGTATTACCTGCTGACCAGCGTGCCAGGGCAACGCCGATTAGCAGACCGGGGATCTCTAAGATGACGAGAAAAACCGACATGAAGCCCTCGAAGGGCACCGACAGACGCATGAGATAACTGGAGCCCACGGCAAAAGTCACGACACTCACCGAGCCGTAGTGAGCCGCCAGAGAACCGGCGTCTGCCCGACCATAACCGCCGACATAGAACGCCATCAGAAAAGCCAGCACAGGCACGAGCATTGCCGTGAGCGTGACCACCAGAATGGGACCCAACAGCTCGCCCGGGTTGTGCTGCGCCAATGCCGCGCCACCCTTTAAGCCTATGGCCAGTAATAGAAATATACTCAGGCTTTCGTAAAGAACGCCGGGTATCTTGAGATCCGAGCGGGATAAGCCTGCGATCAAACCAAGAATAAAAAACAGAATGACTGGATCAGACATGGGACGATGACGGCAATGGCACGATGGGTGGGTAAATGACCGCTACTTGATATCCCACTAGTTTACTAGGATAACGCGCTGTATGATGAAAACGATTCTAAAACAATGGTTGTATTTGACATTTTGATGAACACAGTAGGGGGATAAAGATGCGCGGTTCGATGTGCTGGCGGTCTCCAGAAAGTTTGAAAGATGCATGCTGACATTTCACTGATCGCGACTATTGCCGCCGCATTTACGCTGGCACTGGCCTTTGGGTTCTTAACCGAAAAGCTCGGCATTCCGGCGCTAGTTGGTTACTTGCTGGCCGGCATTGTGATCAGCCCAACCACCCCGGGTTTTGCCGGTGATCTGCATATCGCCGGGCAGCTCTCTGAAATTGGCGTCATGCTGCTGATGTTTGGCGTTGGGTTGCATTTCTCCATCAAGGATCTGTTGCAGGTTAAAAAAATCGCCATACCCGGTGCCGTCTTCCAGATGGCAATCGCCACCGTATTAGGCGTCGTCGTGGCGACTTACTGGGGCTGGGATCTCGGCGCCGCGCTGGTTTTTGGTATTTCACTCTCCTGTGCCAGCACCGTGGTTCTGATCAAGGCGTTAGAGCGTCAGGGCATCATTGAATCGATGAATGGCCGGATCGCCGTTGGCTGGTTAGTCGTTGAGGATCTGGTGACGGTGATTGTGCTGGTGCTGTTGCCCGCCATGGCCGGTTTACTCGACCCGTCTCGTGAGGCGCAGTCTGGTGTGTCATTGCTGCTGGATCTGGGTAAAACCCTCCTGCAAGTCGGCGGATTCATTGCCGTCATGCTGCTCGTTGGCAAGCGGCTGATCCCGAGGTTGCTCTGGATGATTGCCCGGACCGGATCCAGAGAGTTGTTTACCCTGGCCGTGATCACCTCGGCCATTGGCATTGCCTTTGGTGCCGCCCTGTTGTTCAAGGTGTCTTTTGCCCTGGGTGCATTCTTTGCCGGTGTTGTACTGCGCGAATCCGAGTTGAGTAATCGCGCCGCGAAAGAATCTCTGCCCCTGCAGGATGCCTTTTCAGTGCTCTTTTTTGTCTCGGTGGGGATGTTGCTGGATCCCCGCGTACTCATCGAAAACCCCGGGGCGGTGTTGGCAGTGGTTGGTATCATTGTCCTTGGCAAATCGCTGGCGGCCATCGCACTGGTGCTGCTCATGCGTTACCCGCTGAATTCGGCATTAACCATTGCGGCAAGCCTGGCCCAGATTGGCGAATTTTCATTCATCCTGGCCGGGCTGGGGCTCTCGCTGGGGTTGATTCCAGAACTGGCGTTCAGCCTTATTATTGCCGGCGCGTTTATTTCGATTGCAATCAATCCCTTTGTCTTCCGGCTGGTTGAGCCCTTACGCGCGTGGTTCCTGGTTTCATCGCCCAAAGCGCGGTCTTTAGAACACCGTCAGGATCCTATGGCCGAGTTGCCGATGACCACCGAACGCCGCTTCTTACACGGTCAGGTGGTTATTGTGGGTTATGGCGTGATTGGCAAAACCCTGGCGGACGCCTTGTTGGCCAGACAGATTCCTTTTG
>JBDQLO010000132.1:0-3750 GCA_040262735.1 Fluviibacter sp. | reverse complement strand
GGGACAGGATTTCGAAGTGACGGCGCATATCTCGATCGACGAAGCCGCCCAGGGAACGACGCTGGAACTCAATCTGGAGATGCCGGAGTACGATGCGCAGGGCCGGTTGCATCGTGTGCCGCAGATGTTCAAGGCGCGCATCCCCAAGGGTGCGACCGATGGTCAGAAAATGCGCCTACCGGGCAAAGGGGGTAAGGGGTTCAATGGCGGCGCCCATGGCGATCTGTATCTGAATATCGCCTTACACCCACATCCGTTGTTTCGTGCCGACGGCCACGATCTCTTCCTCGATTTACCGGTGACCCCTTGGGAGGCCGCTTTGGGTGCGGAGATCGAGGTGCCAACCCTGGATGGGATGGTGCGCATGAAGATTCCAGCGGGGACGCCGGCCGGACGCAAGCTGCGGCTTTCCGATCGTGGTTTGCCCAAACCCAAGGATGGCGCGGGTGACCTGTACGTGATCGTGCAGATCGCCATACCAACCGAACTCAATGAGGCGGAGAAGGCGTTGTATCAGCAGCTCTCCGAAACCACCACGTTCAATCCGCGCGGCCACTTTGTGGCGGAAGCGCATCGCCACGCGTGAGGATCGCCTTGTCAAAATCATTGACCCCTTTGGAAGTACCCTGGTTGAGTGTGACCGAGTTCACTCAGGTGGCCGGGTTGCAACAGACAGACGTCGTGTTCCTGGTGGAGGTTGGCGTTCTGAAGCCAAGCGGCCATTCGTTGAGTGATTGGATCTTTGATAGCAACGCGATGAGTCTGGCGCGTCGACTACGGCGCATCCGCGAAGACCTGGAACTGGAGTTGGATGTCCATGCCCTGGCACTGGGCTTTCGTCTGCTCGAACGTATTACCGAACTGGAGTCGGCACTCAGCCGCGCACAGGTTGCTCAGCTGCAGGACCGCACCTGATTCTGGTAGAATAGAACCTTCGCTGGAAACAGCAGGGGTCGTTAGCTCAGTTGGTAGAGCGTCTGCCTTACACGCAGAATGTCGGCGGTTCGAGCCCGTCACGACCCACCACCCTGATTAGACGAACCCGCTTTGGGCGGGTTTTTTGTTGCCTAGCAGTGCGTTGTGATGACGTGTTGTCCATGGCCGGTGTTAAGCTTAGTCCTACCTATTTTTGCAAAGGTTCGACCATGACACGCCACCGATTTATCAAGACCCTGAGTGCCCTATGTGCCGTTCTGGCGAGCGGGAGTCTTGCTGCCGCCCCTGGACACGCCAATTACGAGGGGGTCGAGGCGACGCAAGTGCCATTCCTGGCGAGCAGCAGTAAAACCATCCTTGACCAGGCATACACCTACCCGACCGGTGTGCCGCTGATCAAGTCTTATACTGTTACGATCGCTGCCGGCAAATCGACTGACATCCACCGCCACAGTGTGCCCGTGCTGGCGTATGTGGTATCGGGTCAGATGGAAGTGGATTACGGCACTCAAGGCAAGCGAATGGTGTCGGCCGGCGAATCGTATGTCGAGGCCATCAATTGGTGCCATCAGGCCCGCGCAGCGGGTGGCAAACCGGTCAAGATTCTCGTGTCTTATTTGGGCCAGGCCGAGGGTGACAGCATGAAGTCTTCGGTCTGCACGAAGCTGGAGTAAAGGCCCACATTCGGGATTGCTCGCCAACCCGCCGCATGGCGGGTTTTTTGTCGTCAGGCAGTATTGACCTCAGGTTACCGGATGGGCAAATTGACCAGGGCGGCAAGCATCGCCAGCCCCCAGCAGAACTGACCAACCGCCAGCGCCAGACTGATGCCCACGATGCCAATGTCACTGTGCGAATTAATCGGCGCGACAAAAAGGCCCAGCGACTGGCGGGTACCCATCGTCACGACCAAAATACCGGCCGCGGCCAGCGTGACGGTCATGGCCCGGGGGGCGGCGAGAGATTTGAGGATCGGGCCGAACAAGCGCGGTTTTTTCGGAGGCAGAGTGGTGACGTCAGCGAAAAATATCAGGTCAGAGCGGCGGGTGCCTTGCGCCAGAGCGGCGCCAGTGCCCAGAGTGCCAGTAGGGGCCCCGGTAGTAGTAACCAGGCGATATACATGCCCACCATACCAACGAGTGCCGTACCGAGCTGAATCGAGACCATGCCGATGCTGAACCCGATGGCGGTTTGCAGGGCGAGGGCGCTCCCGACAATTTCGGGCGGTGCCGCTTTCGCGGACAGGGCCGAGAACTGCGGTGAGTCTGCAACAACGCTGGCCCCCCAGAAAAGCAACAGGGCAAGCAGCCAGGCAGGTTGATCAATGGGTAGCCAGGGAAACAGCGCACAACTGGCCGCCGAGCCCATCAGGGCAAAGGCCGCAACGCGTGCGCTCCCGAAGCGTTGACTGAGTTGTCCGCCCAGCATGCAGCTCAACGTACCAATGCCCACCACCAGAAAGGCAAGGCCAGAGAGCGCCGGTGTATTCGGTTGGGCCAGATTACTCACGATCAGCAGCGCGGGAACGAGCGTCCAGAACGCATAAACCTCCCACATATGACCAAAGTACGCGAGCGCTGACGCGCGAAACTGGGGAATCGTGAAAGCCGTCAATACTCGGCCCAGACGTATCTTGGCGGCCCCGGATTTGCGCTGGAAATGGGGGCCGTCACCCAGGGTCCAGATCATGGCGGCAGCAATCACCGCCAAGCCCGTCGAGACTAGAATGGTTGTCTGCCACGGCCAATCGGCACCCAGCATGCGAATGCCGTGAGGAAGTGCCGTGCCCAGAGTCAACATGCCAAGCAGTTGGGCCAGAACATGACCGGCGCGTTCGGGAACCCAGCTGACCACCATTTTCATACCGAGCGGATAAACCCCCGCCAGCGCAAATCCGACCGCAAATCGCAAGACCATGCCACTGGCCAGACCATCGGCACTCAATGCAAACAGGGCATTAAAGAGTGCACCCAAAAGTGCGGACACGGTAAATATGCGGCTGGCTTGAAAGCGATCCGCCAGACCGGTCAGTGAAAAGGTGAGGGTGCCAACGATAAAGCCGAGCTGCACGGCGTTGGTGAGTAGCCCGATATCGGCTTCGGTGATGCCCCAACTCTGCATGAGATTACCTGCGGCGCCATTGGCAGAAAACCACAGGGAGGTTCCAAAAAGCTGGGCGATCACAATGACCGCAATGGGCGATTTCAAGAGGAGCATGCGTGCATCCTACCCGAAGTGGTTTCAGCGGGAACAGAGGTCGACTTGAAAGTTTTGGGGTGTTTTGTGCCTTGCGTATTTACAAAATCAGGGATTCGTTGCAGAGTCCTCATCAAGCGGCCGATATTACGGCAGCAATAACAGATGAATAACAGTCGTCAAGACGTCACCGGGAGACAGAAGTATGAGCAAGCGTGTTGCCTATGTAACAGGTGGTATGGGTGGTATCGGAACCTCGATTTGTCAGCGCCTCGCCAAGGACGGTTTCACGGTCGTCGCTGGCTGTGGTCCGAACTCGCCGCGCAAGGACAAGTGGCTGGCGGATCAGAAAGCACTGGGCTATGAGTTCATCGCCTCCGAAGGGAACGTGGGTGACTGGGATAGCACCGTTGCGGCCTTTGAAAAGGTCAAGAAAGACGTCGGTGACGTCGACGTTCTCGTCAACAACGCCGGCATCACGCGTGATGGCATGTTCCGCAAAATGACACGCGAGGCATGGGACGCCGTGATCGACACCAACCTGAATTCGATGTTCAACGTCACCAAGCAAGTGATCGATGGCATGATCGATCGTGGTTGGGGTCGCATCGTGAACAT
>JBDQLO010000131.1:0-3777 GCA_040262735.1 Fluviibacter sp. | reverse complement strand
TCTGACTGATTCGCACTGGTTATACCTGCTGATGCACCCACTGTTTGTGGTGCTATTTACCCTGCGCATTATCTGGATTCGCCGCCCCCCGGGCGTGGCCCTGGCCTGGATCCTGATTGTGACCATCGTGCCGCTACTGGGATTGGTGCTCTATATCCTTATTGGCGAACGGCCGACCGGTCGGGATCGCAAGCAGCGGATCGAAAGGGCGCTGCCGGTCTATCAGCATATGACTGCCCTGCTGGATGCACGTTATCCGGATACTGAACGGGGCATTGCTCCGCAATTCCAGTCGATGGCACAACTGGCCGAACATCACGGGGGTATGCCCCCCGTCCCCGGCAATCGCATCCAGCTGCACGCCGACACCCAGGAAGCACTCCATGCCCTGATGCACGATATTGATCAGGCAAAACAACGTTGCGATCTGGAGTTCTATATCTGGAACCCGGGCGGCACCGCTGACCTGGTGGCAGAATCGGTCATTCGTGCTGCGCAACGCGGGGTGATGTGTCGCATCCTGCTTGATGAAGTGGGTAGTGCCCCGTTCTGGAAAAGCCCATGGCCAGCGCGCCTAAGCGATGCAGGTGTCCATCTGACCAAGGGCTGTGCCATTAACCCGCTGAAGTTACAGTTTGGCCGTGCGGATTTGCGCCTGCATCGCAAGATTGCCGCTCTGGATGGATGTGTTGCCTGGACCGGCAGTATGAACATGGTGGATCCTGCCTACTTCAAACAAAACGCCGGCGTAGGGGAATGGATCGATGCCATGGCGCGTGTCGAAGGGCCGGCCGCCGAATCGCTCACCACAGTTTTTGAAGGCGATTGGGCCGTAGAAAGCAACAATATACCGGGCTTCAAGCAGTACCTTGACCAGATGCATCTCACGCCGCCGCAGCTCCATGCCAACGGGATTGTCGCGCAAGCAGTGCCATCCGGCCCGAGCTACCAATTTACCAACATGTCGCATGTATTGCTGAATGCGATTCTCGAAGCACGACATGAAGTCGTGATGACAACGCCCTATTTCGTGCCGGACGATGCCATCTTTCAGGGATTGCAGACGGCGGCAGCCCGAGGCGTCGACGTCACCCTGATCGTGCCGCAACGCATCGATTCGGTGCTGGTCCGCTATGCCAGCCGCAGCTACATGGACGATCTCATCAGTGCCGGCGTCAAGGTTCAGCAATTCGCCGGCGGACTCCTACATACCAAAAGCCTGGTCGTAGATAGCGCTTTCAGTCTGTTTGGTTCGGTCAATCTCGACATGCGCAGCCTGCGTCTTAACTATGAAATCACGCTCATGGTCTACGACCCCGGATTCAGCCAGCAATTACGCCAATTACAAAACACGTATCTAGCGCGTTCAACACCCATCGACCCGGTCATTCGTGCCAACCGTTCGCTGCGTGAACGGTTACTGGAAAATGGCGCGCAACTCCTTTCGCCATTGCTTTAATTTATGCTCAGTTATCGTCACGCCTTTCACGCCGGGAACACTGCCGATGTGCTCAAGCACCTCGTCTGGATTGAGGTGCTGGACTACCTATCACGCAAAGACAAACCGTTTATGGTGGTCGATACCCATGCCGGTGCGGGGATGTATCTGCTCGACAGCACCATGGCCAAAAAAACCGGTGAATGGCAAACCGGTATTGGCCGACTCTGGCCCCTGCCAGTTGAGACCTTGCCCGATGCCGTCGCGCGCTATCGCGAGGTCATTGCCGATGCTAATAACGGTCCTACACTCACGCAGTATCCTGGGTCACCCTGGATCTCTGGCCACTGTACCCGTCACGCTGATCCCTTACGATTCTTCGAGTTGCACCCCAGCGATGCCCCATTGTTGGCACAAACACTGCGCTTCGCCCAGAAACGAACACAGATTACCCAAGGCGATGGCCTACACGGATTGAAAGCGCTGATGCCACCCGCCGCCCGCCGTGCCGCCGTGCTGATTGATCCGGCGTATGAGGACAAAACGGATTATGGCAAGGTGATCAGCACCCTGCGCGATGCGCTGCAGCGTTTTGCCACTGGGACTTATGTCCTCTGGTACCCACTGTTGGCGCGCCGTGAGGCCGTCGAGCTGCCTGAGCGCTTGTTAAAACTCGGCGCCGAGAACTGGCTTCATGTGACGCTGACGACCCAGCCGCCAGCCCCGGATGGATTGGGCATGACGGGCAGCGGGCTCTTTGTCATCAATCCCCCCTGGACCTTACCCGCCATGTTGGAAGACACCTTACCCTGGTTGGTCCAGCAACTGGGTGAGGACGGCCATGGGTCGTATACACTAGACTGGCAGATTCAATAATCTTTCACCGCTGAGGTTTTTATGAGCGACGCACTTCTCTTTACGCCGATCCAAGTTGGCAAGTCTCAATTGAGCAACCGTATCGTCATGGCACCCATGACCCGCTCTCGTGCCGGTGCCGGTGATGCGGCGACCGCATTGAATGCGACTTACTATGCGCAACGTGCCACGGCTGGTTTAATCATCAGCGAAGCCTCGCAGGTATCCCAGCAGGGTCAGGGCTACGCCTGGACACCCGGCATCTATAGCGATGCCCAGGTGGCCGGCTGGAAAACCGTGGTCGATGCCGTGCACGACAAAGGCGGCCATATGGCTCTGCAACTCTGGCACGTAGGCCGGATCTCTCACCCGCTGTTGCAACCGGGCGGTGCTGACCCCGTTGCACCTTCGGCCATTCAGGCCAAAGGTCAGTGCTTTGTGATTCAACCCGATGGCACGCCGGCCAATGTGCCGACGGCTCTGCCACGCGCCCTGGATACCAAAGAGCTTCCCGGGATTGTCGATGACTATGTCCGCGGTGCCCGTAACGCCATGGCGGCGGGCTTCGATTTTGTCGAAATCCATGCGGCTAACGGCTACCTGCTCAATCAGTTTCTATCGCCCAACAGCAACCAGCGCACCGATGCCTACGGTGGCAACCTGGAAAATCGCGCCCGCTTCGTACTGGAAGTGGTTGATGCCATTATTGCGGCTATTGGTGCCGACAAAATCGGTGTTCGCCTGTCGCCACAGGGTGTTTTCAACGACATCGACGACCCGGAATCCACGATGATGGCGCTCTACCTGGCCAAAGCCTTTACACAACGCAACGTGGCTTTCCTGCACATTGCCGAACCCGACTGGGCCGGAGGTGAGCCACTGTCGCAGGCGTTCCGTCTGCAACTGCGCGAGGCGTTCGGCGGCACCTTGATGACTTGTGGTGGTTATAGCGCCACCACGGCCGAAGCGCTACTCGGCGCCAATCTGGTTGATATGGTTGCTTTTGGCCGACCCTTTATCGCTAACCCGGATCTGGTCTATCGACTCCGCGAAAACGCACCGCTGAACGAGCCGGATCCGAATACTTTTTATGGTGGGGCTGAAGCAGGATATACCGACTACCCCACCCTTGCGTAATCGACGCGTTCAGCGACCGGCCGTTTTAGCCTCGAGCGCTTCCCAGCGCTCGAGTACCTGAAGAAGGGCCGCTTCGATGTCGGCCAGCCGTGTGGCTATTGCCTGCGCCGCAACGGGGTCAGACGCGTAAGTGGCGGCATCGTTCACTTTTTCGATCAAAGCGGCTTGCTCGGATTCCAGCGCTTCAATCCGTTCGGGTAACGTGTTTAGCTCCTGCTGCTCCTTGTAGCTTAGTTTGGTGGCGCGACTGCCACTGGCCAGCGCAGACGCGGGTGGTTTAACCGTATCGATCGCCTTCGTTTTTAGCGTCGGTTTTTCGAGCTGGGGTTGGTCTTGAGTCGCATGCC
>JBDQLO010000130.1:0-3790 GCA_040262735.1 Fluviibacter sp. | reverse complement strand
CGCGTTACCGCGTTCTGGCCCTGTTGCGGCACGCGCCAGACAGTCCGGCATGGTCCGCCTGGCGGGCGTTGGGAACGACACCGATCGCAGCAGACCTGGATCAACCTCGGTCATTGCATCGTTTGAGGGGCGTTGCCGATAGTGTCATTTATCTGGCACCACCGGCAGAAGCTCATGCCACAGATCGTCGCCTGAACCGCTTTCTTGCTGCCCTGCATGATGGGCGCAGTCTACCACGCCAACTGGTGCTGATTGGCACGACGGGCGTCTACGGCGACCGCCAGGGTGCACTCATTGACGAAACCTGTCCGGTTCATCCAAACACGGCTCGGGCCAAGCGCCGGGTTGCCGCCGAGCAAATTTTGCGCCGTTGGCGTCGCCGTCGCTGCCAGGCTGGTCTTGGCTTTCCAGTCCAAGGCGGCATCCTTCGGGTACCCGGCATTTATGCGGCCGACCGCTTACCCATCGAACGCTTGCGTACAGGCACACCCGCCCTGCGGCCAGAAGACGACACCTGGACCAACCATATTCATGCCGATGACCTGGCGCGCATCAGCTGGCTTGCACTGTACCGCTCAGGGACGTTGCGCGTCATCAATACCGTCGACCATAGCCAACTCAAAATGGGCGACTGGTTCGATGCGGTCGCCGATGCCTGCGGCCTACCCCGACCCGAGCGTCTGGCGCGCGAGCAATTGAAACCCCGCGTTTCCCCCATGCTCTACTCATTCATGTCAGAATCGCGCCGGCTGGACAACACGCGGCTGAAGCGCGAACTCCGGATTCGGTTGCGTTATCCGACCGTACACGACTTTCTTTCGACTCTGGACAACAACCCATGCTGACACTTAAAGCCTTTCACATTATTCTGGTAGTGAGCTGGTTTGCCGGCCTCTTTTACCTTCCCCGTATTTATGTCAATCTGGCCGCCGTGCCCGATGCGCAATCGGCCGAATACCAGCGCCTGCTGGGCATGGCCCGCCGCCTGTACAAATTCGTCACGCCCATCGGTCTGGGAGCCGTTGTGCTGGGTCTGTGGCTCTGGTTCGGTTACGGCTTTACCGGCGGCTGGTTGCACGCCAAAACTCTGCTTGTGGTCTTTCTGCTGGGCTATCACCATTACTGCGGGTATCTATACCGCCAGTTCGCTGCCGGCAAGAACACGCACAGCCATGTCTGGTATCGCTGGTTCAACGAAATTCCCGTATTACTACTCACCGTGATCACGCTGCTCGTCGTACTTAAACCCTTCTGATCCGAAAGCCTCTCGATGCACATTTTTGCCCCTTGCCCACGTGGCCTGGAAGAATTACTGGCTAACGAACTGGGCGCCTTCGGCATGACCCGTGTCACGCAGGTCGGTGGCGGCGTACAAGCCGAGGCCTCTCAGATTGCCCTATACACAGCGAATCTGCATTCACGCTTTGCCTCACGCATCCTCGTAAAACTCGTCGAAAAGCCGTATCAAAAAGAAGACGATATCTACCGGATGGCGATGGGTATTGCCTGGCACGAATGGTTTGATGTCAGTCAGAGTATTCGTGTCGGCACCACCGCCATGAAGTCGCCGCTCAAGAGTCTGGACTTCGTCACGCTGCGCGTCAAAGATGCCGTCTGCGATCGCTTTCGTGCTGACCGGGGTGCGCGACCGAATGTGGACACCAACCACCCGGACCAGCGCATTCAACTTTTTCTGACGGAGACCATGGCAACACTGTACATCGACAGCTCCGGCGACCCTCTCTGGCAGCGCGGATACCGATCGGCCGCCGGCCCGGCACCTCTTAAGGAAAACCTCGCCGCCGGCATCCTGGCGCTGGCTGGCTGGAACGATGTCGATGACTCCGGTGAACTGGTTTACAAGACCTTCCTCGACCCCATGTGCGGCAGCGGCACCATCGTCATCGAAGCCGCTTGGATGCGAACCAACACCGCACCCGGCCTCAACCGCCGATTTAGCTGCGAGCGCTGGGTCAAAGCCGATAAAGCCCTGTGGGCCCAACTGCGTGCCGATGCGCGAGCCGCCATCAAACCGCTCCCGGACGGCACCCTCTTTGCCAGCGACACCCATCCCGGCGCCATTGCCGCTACCCATCGTCATCTAGAGCAGGTGGGTTTTAGCAACGACGTGGCCATCATGGAGAGCAACTTCGTCGAGATCGCCGCACCCGCCGCATCTGGCCTGCTCGTTACCAACCCACCCTATGGCGTTCGCCTGTCGGAACAAGACGCCCTGCGGGCCGAATACCCCGAATGGGGTCGCACATTGAAACAGCAATTTGCTGGGTGGACCGCCGCCTTCTTGACCGGCGACCTGGAACTCACCAAAGGACTGGGGCTCAAACCCCGACGCCGCTTCCCGCTCAAAAATGGCGCACTGGATTGCCGCCTATTTGTGATTGATCTGGTGGCGGGGTTCCATCGGCGGCAGAAGCCCGAAGACGCCATTAGCGGTTGACCGGATTAATCTGGTTCGCTTTTGCCAAGCGCTCCAGACTTTGCGCCATGGTCTGCATCCCCTGTTGCTGGCCGGTCTGCATCGCCGACACCAGCTGTGCCCCTTTCTGTTCGCGAATCAGGTTGCGCACGGCCGGTGTGCCGATCAGGACTTCATGCGCAGCGACACGTCCCTGACCCTCTTTGCGTGGCAGCAACTCTTGCGCCACGACCGCGCGCAATACATCGGCCAAAAGCGTTCTGGCCAAGTCTCGTTCCGAGCCGGGGAAAACATCGATGATGCGCTCGACGGCTTGCGCCGCGGTCGCTGTATGCAGCGTGGCCAGAACCAGATGGCCGGTCTCGGCCGCAGTCAGAGCCAGACGGATCGTTTCGAGATCACGCATCTCGCCCAGCAAGATGACATCCGGATCTTCGCGCAATGCCGCTTTCAAGGCATCGGCAAAGCTGGGGGTATCCCGACCGACTTCTCGCTGCGTGATGAGGCCGCGATCCGGGGTATACACAAACTCAACCGGATCTTCGATGGTGAGCACATGCTTTGCCGCAGTATGGTTCACGTGATCTACCATGGCGGCCAGCGTGGTGGTTTTACCGGAGCCCGTGGGCCCAACGATCAGCACCAAGCCGTGGTCATGCGCCGTGAGCGACGTCAGGATCTGTGGTGCATGAATGGCCTCAAGCGTCGGCACAGTTTCCGGAATCGGGCGCAGCGCCATACCGACTCCCCGTTGTTGACGATATGCGTTAGCGCGATAACGCCCCAGGCCTTCGACACTGAAGGCAAAATCACAAGCGGCGCCCTCGGCAAACTGCCGGCGTTGTGACTCGGGCAACACACTGTCGATCATGGCGCGGATGGGGGCGTTGCCCAGCACCGCAGCCTCCAGAGGCTGCAATGCGCCATCGACACGCGCCATAGGTGGCATACCCGCCGACAAATGGATATCCGACGCCCGCAATGCCTGCGCCGCACGCATTAAGGATTCAAGCATGCCCATCACTCCCGATTTATACTTCGCTTAGCCTAACAGCAGATTCCTGATTTCACACAAGCGCCCAACCGTTTTTCTTATGTCTACTAACGCCATAACGACCACCCAAGATTCGATTGCCTATGCGCAGCGGTTGGCCACTGTCCGCGAAACCATCATTGCAACCTGTGATGCATGCGGGCGCGATCCTGCGGGTGTGTCGCTGCTCGCAGTCTCTAAGACTTTTCCCATCGAAGCGGTTAATGCCGTTGCCGCTGCCGGACAGCGCGCTTTCGGCGAAAACTACGCGCAGGAAGGTGTCGATAAAGCGATTGCTCGTCCCGATCTGGCGTGGCACT
>JBDQLO010000129.1:0-3804 GCA_040262735.1 Fluviibacter sp. | reverse complement strand
GAAGCGGCGCGCGCCGCCTTCGGCAGTCGCATCCATCAGTTTGTGCCGGGGCATCCGATCGCCGGCGCCGAAAGCAGTGGCGCGGCCGCCTCGCGCCCCGATCTGTTCCAGGGACGCAAGGTCGTGTTGACGCCGCTGCTGGAAAATTCGGCAGACGCAATCGACAAGGTCAAACGCGCCTGGGAACTCTGCGGTGCCGATGTCCGTATTCTCGATGCCGAGACACACGACCGCGTGTTTGCCGCCGTGAGCCATTTGCCGCATCTACTGGCCTATGCGCTGGTGGACGAATTCGCCCAGCGGCCCAACGCCGATCAGTTGTTTGATTACGCCGCTGCCGGTTTCCGCGATTTCACGCGCATCGCTGCCAGCCACCCGGAAATGTGGCGTGATATTGCGCTGGCTAATCGCACGGCCTTGTTGTCTGAGCTGGATCGTTACAGCGCCGCGCTGATGCAATTGCGCCAGGCACTGGCCAACAGCGATGGCGAAGCCTTGCAAACCATTTTTGCCAATGCCCGCGACAAGCGCCAAAACTGGTCGCACTGACGTTTTGACATTCACCCCGATGAGCAAACTTTCTTTTATTGATTTGCCGGCCATTTTGTCCGGTCGCGGGTCCGTTCGGTTGCCCGGTTCCAAGAGTCTTTCGAACCGGATTCTGCTGCTGGCGGCGCTGGCCGAAGGCACTACCGAAGTGCGCGATCTGCTTAAATCGGACGATACCGACCGGATGCTCGATGCGCTCAACCTGCTCGGTGTTGCGGTGACGCCGGCGGGTGAGGGTGCCATCAAGGTCGCGGGTTGTGGCGGCCGGCTGCCCGTGAAATCGGCCGACTTGTTTCTTGGCAATGCCGGCACGGCGTTTCGGCCGCTGACGGCGGCGCTGGCCCTGGCCGGTGGCTCGTATCAGCTCTCGGGCGTGCCCCGTATGCACGAGCGCCCGATCGGCGATCTGGTCGATGCCCTGCGTCATCTGGGCGCAGATATTACCTATCTTGCCAACGACGGTTATCCACCGCTACAGATCCAGCCCGCTACAGACAACGGTGCCGTCACTGTGCCGGTTAAAGGCAATGTGTCGAGCCAGTTTCTGACAGGGCTGCTCATGGCCTTGCCCTTGCTGGATCGCACGGTCACCGTTGAAGTGGTCGGCGAACTGATTTCTAAACCGTACATCGAGATCACGCTGGCCACCATGCGTCGTTTCGGTGTCGATGTGCAGCGTGACGGCTGGCAGAAATTTACCGTGCAGGCGGGTGCGCGGTATCAATCGCCGGGCGTGGTGTATGTCGAAGGTGATGCGTCTTCTGCGTCATACTTTCTGGCGCTTGGTGCCATTGCGGGTGGCCCGGTGCGGGTCGAAGGCGTCGGGGCCGACTCGGTGCAGGGCGATATCCGCTTTGCCGACGCACTGGCCGCCATGGGCGCCCGTATTACGATGGGCCCGAACTGGATCGAGGCCTCTGCGCCGGCCGACGGGGTGCTGAAGGGCATCGATCAGCACTGCATTGCCATTCCGGATGCCGCGATGACCCTTGTCCCGGTGGCGGTGTTTGCCCAAGGCCCGACCAGGCTCACCGGCATTGCCAGCTGGCGCGTGAAAGAAACCGATCGGATCGACGCCATGGCCACCGAGCTGCGTAAACTCGGCGGTACGGTAGAAACCACGGCCGATAGCCTCACGGTGATTCCGCCGGCCGACCTAGCCAGCCTGCATTGCGCCGAGATCGAAACCTACGACGACCACCGCATAGCCATGTGTTTTTCGCTGATGACGCGGGCGACGCCGCTGCGAATTCTGGACCCGGGTTGCACGGCCAAGACCTTTCCCGATTATTTTGAGCGTTTCGCCGAAGTTACCACGCCGGTGCCGGTGATCGCCATTGACGGCCCCTCGGCCTCGGGCAAGGGTACGGTCGCCCAACGGGTGGCCGACGCCCTGGGCTGGCATTACCTGGATTCGGGCGCCCTTTACCGGCTGACGGCACTGGCCGCTCGCCAAGCGGGGGTGGATTGGCAGGACGAACCCGCGGTGGCGCAGATTGCCGCCCAGCTGCCGGTGCGTTTTGCCGGTGGCCACACTTATTTAGGCGATGAGGCCGTCGACGACCAGGTCCGCTCGGAGGAAATGGGCATTGGCGCCTCAACCGTGGGTGCCCTGCCGGCCGTGCGCGCGGCACTGTTGCTGCGTCAGCGCGCCTTCCGTCAGGCACCGGGGCTGGTGGCCGATGGCCGGGATATGGGCTCGGTGGTCTTTACGGACGCCACCACCAAGGTCTTTCTGACGGCAACAGCAGCCATTCGCGCCGAGCGTCGTTACAAGCAGTTGATCGACAAAGGTTTTTCGGCTAAACTGCCAGACATTCTGCAAGATTTGGAGGATCGGGATGCCCGCGATGCGGCGCGCCCTGTGGCACCACTCCGGCAGGAAGCCGATGCCCGGCTACTGGAAACGTCGACACGCACCATTGAACAAGCGGTGGCGCAAGTGCTCGATTGGTCCGGCAACCAGGCATCGTAACCCCAACGACAATGGGCGGGTCGAGGTAACCGATCATGGTTGCCAAGACAGGCTTTTTGTCATTTTTCACTTACCCACCGGTGGCGCTGCTGCTGATTGCCAGCACAGTGCTTGTCAGGAAACCTCTCTCTCATGTCTCAAACCGATACGCTCGAAAGTTTTGCCGCCTTATTTGAAGAAAGCCTTGCCCAGCAGGATATGCGCCAAGGTGAAGTCATCACTGCCGAAGTGGTGCGCGTTGACCAGAACTTTGTGGTCGTCAACGCCGGACTCAAGTCCGAAAGTTATGTTCCCGTACACGAATTCCTGAATGATCAGGGCGAACTCGAAGTGGCCGTTGGCGATTTCGTGCAAGTCGCCATTGAATCGCTCGAAGATGGTTTTGGCGAAACCCGTCTGTCGCGTGACCGCGCCAAGCGCATTGCCGCCTGGAACTCGCTGGAAGCCGCGCTCAATGACGGCTCGCTGGTCGATACCCGTCCGGTCAAGGACACGACGCCGTTCGAAGGCAAGACCATGGAGTTCAAGGTCATCAAGCTCGATCGCAAGCGTAACAATGTGGTGCTTTCGCGCCGTGCTGTGCTCGAAGAGAACATGGGCGAAGACCGCCAGAAGCTGCTGGAAACCCTGCAAGAGGGTGCCATCATCAAGGGCGTCGTCAAGAACATCACCGACTACGGTGCCTTCGTCGATCTCGGCGGCATCGATGGTCTGCTGCACATCACCGACCTGGCCTGGCGCCGTGTCCGTCACCCGTCCGAAGTACTGGCCGTGGGCGACGAAGTCACTGCCAAGGTCCTCAAGTTCGATACCGAAAAGAACCGCGTCTCGCTGGGTATGAAGCAACTGGGCGACGATCCGTGGGTCGGCATTTCGCGCCGTTACCCGGCACAGACCCGTCTGTTCGGCAAGGTCACCAACCTGACCGACTACGGTGCGTTTGTTGAAATCGAACAGGGCATCGAAGGTCTGGTGCACGTGTCCGAAATGGACTGGACCAACAAGAACATTCACCCCTCCAAGGTCGTTCAGCTGGGCGACGAAGTCGAAGTCATGATCCTCGAGATCGACGAAGACCGCCGCCGTATTTCGCTGGGCATGAAGCAGTGCCTGTCGAACCCCTGGCAGGATTTCGGTCTGAACTTCAAGAAGGGCGACAAGATCAAGGGCGCCATCAAGTCGATCACCGACTTTGGCATCTTCATTGGTCTGGACGGTGGCATCGATGGTCTGGTACACCTGTCCGACATCAGCTGGAACGAGACTGGCGAAGAAGCGGT
>JBDQLO010000128.1:0-3837 GCA_040262735.1 Fluviibacter sp. | reverse complement strand
GCACAATGCGCTGGCCAATATCGGCAATAAATTTATGCGGATCGTATAGCCGGTCGATGAGATTGGCTGCGACGATCAGATCATAATCGCGATGCACTTCTTTGAGATTACACGCATCACCCTGCCAGAAGGTGACGTGCGATATACATCCGGCGAGGCCCAGCTGATCAAGCCCAACCTCGCGGAAAGACTGCAATCCCCCTTCGTCGGTCAATGCATAACGCACCAGACCTTTTCCCATCAGCTCGTCGGCCAGTTGGATAAAGCGCGCCGAGAAGTCGATGCCCACTACAGTATCAAAACCGCCCCGCGCCAGTTCCAGGCTGGTCCGGCCCACCGCGCAACCAATGTCGAGTGCGCGGCGTTGTGGTCGGCCGCGTGTTACATCGAGCGCGATCTGTGCAACGGCAGCCGGAAAGTTGGGGACATCAAAATAAGACTGGCCGTAATGAAACTCGGCATATTGGGCGAGCAAGGCATCGTCTTCATAACGAGAAACGACCGGCGCTGCCGGTGGTGCACCCACCACATACCGAAAACCGGCATGCTGAAAGAAATGACGGCGGAAAGCATAGCGCGAGGCTCTTAGGGCTTCGTTGCCACAGGAGATCCAGCTACCGCCTTTGATCAGATTATGCCGCTCGTCAAAGGTCGGGATCGAGAAGTCATCGTACTGCGGATGTGCTTCAAAACCGGCAAAGGGGTAGATAGGCGTACACGTCCACTGCCAGACGTTGCCAACGATGTCAAAGAAATCGCCATGCGCATATCGATTGACTGGCACAGAACTGCACCCCCCCGCAAGACGACGCTGGGCCGGGGTGTCCGGGCCGATGCCCGCTAGATCATACAACCGCACCCATTCATCTTCGCTTGGCAAACGCACAGCCAGCCCGGTTTGCATGGCCTTCCAGGAACAGAAAGCGGCTGCCTCGTGATAATTCACTTCGACCGGCCAGTCCCAGGGCATGGGGACTTCTTCGCACATCAGCCGCAGTGTCCAGACCCCTTCTCGATGGTGCCAGAAAGTCGGATGGGTCACACCAGTGAACTCGCGCCAACCCCAACCCTCTTCACGCCAGTACTGTGCATCCGCGTAGCCCCCGGCTTCGACGAAGGCCATAAATTCGGCGTTGGAAACAAGCAGCTGGCTGGCCTTGAAGGCCGGCGTTTTGGCTTCGTGCCGACCGTATTCGTTATCCCAGCCATAACGACGTGCGTCGCCATCGGAAGTGCAGGCGTTCTGGTGCGGGTCGCCCTTACCCAGTGATACCGAACCCGCTGGCACGTCGATCAGCGTATTAACCGGCACCGCGTCTAACGCACAGCTGCGCACAGGCGCCGGTTGCCAGCCTGGCTGCGGTCGAACATATTCCAACCGGTGCTGACGAATCAGGACCGATGAAGTCTCGAGGTGAATCAGCTCGTGCTCCATACCCATGAGAATCGCCCACCAGGGGTTGTCCCAGCCCATAGGGGGTGTGAAGGGTGCCTCCTGGATGATGCGTGTCACGCAGGCCCGCACCTGATCACGATAGGCCTTGACCTCGGCTACCGTTGGCCAGTCGTAGTGCGCATCGTTAAGATCGTCCCAGCTCATTTCATCAACACCCACCGCAAACATCGCCTCGAACCGGGGGTTGATGCGCTCGGGAATCAGCTTGGCAAGCAGGAGTTTGTTGGCAAAAAAGGTGGCGGTATGACCGTAATAGAAAATCAGCGGGTGACGCAGTGCAATCGGTTTGTCGACAAAGGCAGCCTCGCTCGCCAGACAATCAAACAATGATTCATAGCGATCAAAGCACTCGGTGAAATACGCGAGTAGCGTTTGGCGCAAAGCAGCTTCATCCAGACCGCACCAGTCTGGAGAAACAGGAAATTTATCTTGGCAATGAGTCGACATACGCAGTAGGTTGAACCGGTGATTCGTTAAGAAGAACGGCAATCACACTACCAAACTATTGTGAACTTTTAAACCACTGGACATCGACTCAAAGTCAGTAACAGCCTCTTACCCTTTGATGAACCGCAGTTTTACCGAATTGAATGAATAAATCGCAGTTTCATGGCGCTCATGTTTATGGGCCTGCGCTTGGCTCCCCGGTGGCACCGTGATCAGCTCTTGTTGGTCACGACCCAGCGCGAAAAACGATCAACCCATTTTTTGACAAAGTCTCGGCTACCTTCGTTGAAGTTACCGTTCTTGTCAAAAAAGCCTTCTTTGTACTGTAAAAACATCTCAGGCTGGCACATAGTCGGCACATCCAGCGTTGCCAGCACACCACGTAAATGCTGCTGAGAGATCGCGGTTCCAACGGCGCTCGGCGAAATTCCAATCAGTGCAGCAGGTTTACCGCCCCATGAATTTTTTCCCGGAGGACGTGATCCGTGATCCAAGGCATTTTTCAGAACGCCCGGAATGGAGCGATTGTATTCTGGCGACACAAAGATAAGCCCATCGCATGCCACGATCGCGGCTTTCAGCGCCTTAACAACATCAGTCTGATGGTCATCATCATCCTGGTTGTAGAGTGGCAACTGGCCGATTTCTATGAATTTGAAGCTGAAATCTTCCTGTGCGAGCTTAACGATGGCATTAGCCAGCTGCCGATTCAATGAGTCTTTGCGCAGACTCCCAACCACCATGCCAATTTGCAATTTTTGCATTTCGATCTCCAGATTTAATGCACTGTTCTCTTACAGAGTTTTAGCGAGTGTTACATCATCTTTGGCAGTGGGTGTCGTTTCTGAACAACAACGTACGTATCAGCAAATTCTCTGGCCCTAACAATATCGTGCTCATCAACCGCATGCTGTATGTCTTCAGCAACCATCTGGTGCAAAAGACAAACTCCCGCGTCTGATGTCAGCAAATTCTCACCAATGACAACCGCTGCAGCCATGGAGACATGTTCGTGCTCAGAAATTGCTTCAACTTCGCATTCATAGAGGTTGCTGCAACCTATGAAATCTGTCATCGAAAGCATGTGACACCTCAATTCATTTCTAGTTAGCTTCAGCTCACGTTTGAACTTTGCGACTGCTTTCAACGTACTCTTCAAATGCTTAAGGCTTAATTAACATCAAATGAAAATGAAAATAGTTAATATCCGAAGGGATGGCGAGCATCTAATCGCCATACAGCCGTGTCTCTGCGCCGCATCAATTGCTGTGAAGGTGCATGAATTAAAAGAGGTAGTTCCTGTCAATTCACCCTTGAAAAAAATCCAGCAAGGGTCATCAAACAGCTACCGGTTGACGCAACAATTGACGCAGCACGTATGGCAGGATACCTCCAGCACGGTAGTAATCAACCTCGATGGGCGTGTCGATACGCAAAATGACTGAAAGCTCTTGGGTGGCACCGTCATTGCTTGTGATAACCAGCCGAGATTCGCTTTGAGGCTTGAGTTCAGGATGCGGGTAAATATCGATTCGTTCGTCACCACTGAGGCGAAGCGTTTCCCATGAAACGCTCTGAGGAAACTGCAGCGGAAGTACCCCCCATACCGACTAGGTTGGACCGGTGGATGAATCAAGCCGTACAAATGCGTTTGAATCGTACTAATAATTAGAGCTATCATCGCTGGAAGCCCCGTAAACTGGCGCGCTCGGAGAGATTCGAACTCCCTACCCCTTGGTTCGTAGCCACAGCCACGGTAGCTATTTTCTTCGTAAAATCAATTGGTTATACGGAATAAACCTTAGCACTGTACAACCGGTTTTCGGCCCGTAACCCTTTGTTATGTTTGAGTTTCGATAACTCTCAGGGCTACAGATTTCAACAAGGAACTATGGGGAAGAGCCGCTGTCGACCCGAAGCGGACTAGCAAAATT
>JBDQLO010000127.1:0-3872 GCA_040262735.1 Fluviibacter sp. | reverse complement strand
GTTCCGTAACCGTACCGGTGGTCCACGCCGCGCAAGACCACCCAAGGCTGAGTCAAGCTAGATTCAACCTGATAGAATTTCGCCTGCAACAAACAAAGGGTCTGTGGCCGAGTGGTTTAAGGCAGCGGTCTTGAAAACCGCCGTAGGTGTGAGCCTACCGTGAGTTCGAATCTCACCGGACCCGCCAAAATTGAACAAGGAGTCCCTCAATTTCAGGGGCTCCTTTTTTATGTGGCTTTAGTGATACAGACAATCTCCGCGCAAATGTCCGGCGTGCTAGAACCTACTTGCACAGAGCGGCATTCCGTGACAATAGAACCTAGTGCATTCCCAGTTATGGGAATATCTATTGATTGGTGAATGCCTTACATTGAAGAGCAACCATTCTGACGCGAGGCTATTTATGAAACACCAACGCATCCTAAGCGCTGTCACTGCCGCTGCCCTGTTGTTTGCTGCTACGGGTCCTGTCTTCGCCTGTACATCACTCATGATCACTGACGCGAAAGGCAATGGTTATCATGGGCGTACCTTGGAATTCAGTTCGATTTTGCCGACCATGATGACTTACTATCCGGCGGGTACCCGAATTGAATCCGTGACACCCGCTGGCAAGCAGGGCATGACTTTTGACACCAAATACGCCATTCTGGGGATGAGTGCCAATCTCATCCCCTCATCAAAGCAGGTATTCTTTGGTGATGGCATGAATGATCAGGGATTGAGTTTCAAAGTGAACTGGTTGAGCTCAACGACTGCAGTCCCCGTGGGCAGTGATGATGCCAAGGTGCTGTCCATGGCAGATTTTGGTCCGTGGGTGTTAGGCAATTTTAAGAATGTCGCAGAAGTTAAAGCATCCATTGCCAACAAGGATGTGGATTTCTGGCTACCAGTGATCAAGTCCTTAAGCCCGAACCCCCTGCCGCAGCATTACGCTATTCATGACAAGAAGGGGGGTGCCATTGTTATCGAATTCACCAATGGCAAACTCAACGTTTACGACAATCCGGTGAATGTATTGACCAATGGTCCCGAGTTTCCGTGGCATCTAGAAAATTTGAGCAACTACACGTTTACCAATGTTGACAAAAATACGGGTCAGCTTGGAAAGCTCAAACTGGCCACACAAGATGGCGGTATTGCCCTAACAGCGCTGCCCTCGGCGCAAACGTCCCAAGGGCGTTTTGTGAAGGCAGCGTTTTATGTGAACTATGTCAGGAAAGCACAAACTCCCGACGAGGCTGTCGTAACGCTGGGTCATATTCTGAATAATTTTGATAGACCGTATGACTTATCCGTCGACGGTGGCGGCGGCAGTGGCGATGGCGTGCGCAGTAAAGGCACGTCTTCTGAGGTCACCGTTTGGAGCACGATGACTGACGGCGCGCGAAATCTGTATTTTGTTCGGAGCATCAATGCACTCAACTGGGCCTCTATCGACATGAATAAGCTCAAAGAGATCAAGCAGGCTAAATCAATCTCAACTTATGAGGTTGATAAAGCGGGTGCGGATGTCTTTAACCAGTTTTATAAATAATCACGGAATCACCAATAACGGCTCGGATTCAAACCCCGGGCCGTTTTCTTTTGTACGGCGGGGCTTGCATCTGTCGGCTTGCGTCATAGAATGAGTGATTGACCCTAATACCCGGAGACGAGCCATGTACCGCGCCTTGCAAATCAATAAAGATGATGCCGGTTATCGCACCGAACTCAAAGAGCTCGACGAATCGCAACTGCCCGAAGGTGATGTGACCGTTCAGGTCGCCTGGAGCACGCTCAATTACAAAGATGGCCTGGCCATTACCGGCAAGGGGCCGGTGGTACGCAAGTTCCCACTCACACCGGGCATCGATATGGCGGGCACCGTGCTCGAGAGTGCGCATCCGTGCTGGAAAGTCGGCGACAAGGTGATCCTCAACGGTTGGGGCGTTGGCGAAACGCATAGCGGCTGCCTGGCGCAGAAGGCGCGCCTCAATGGCAACTGGCTGGTGCCGCTGCCGCCGACCTTTAGCGAACGGCAAGCCATGGCCATTGGCACGGCGGGGTATACCGCCATGCTCTGCGTCCTGGCGTTGGAAAAACACGGCGTCAAACCGGCGGATGGCGAGATTCTGGTCACCGGTGCCAATGGCGGTGTCGGTAGCGTGGCCATCATGCTGCTGGCCAAACTGGGCTACACCGTGATCGCCTCAACCGGGCGCCCCGAAGAGGAAGCGCATCTGAGAGCGCTCGGTGCCGCCGGTATTATCGACCGCAAAGAACTGGCTGAACCGGGTAAGCCGCTGGGCAAAGAACGCTGGGCCGGGGTGGTTGATTCGGTCGGCAGCACCACGCTGGCCAATGCCTGTGCCACGACCCAATACAACGGGGCGGTCGCCGCGTGCGGGCTGGCCGGTGGTGCAGACTTCCCCGCCACAGTGATGCCGTTTATTCTGCGCGGGGTCACGCTCTATGGCATTGACAGTGTGATGGCGCCCTCCGAACGCCGCATGGCGGCCTGGCAACGTCTGGCACGTGATCTGGATATCAAAAAGCTCGAAGCCAATACGGCCGAGATCGGTTTGGCCGAAGCCGTGACGGTTGCTGCCCAATTGCTGGCAGGCAATGTGCGCGGCCGCGTGGTGGTGGATGTCAATCGTTAAGATGGTTCATCTGGAACACATCGACCTATTGCAGGATCCGGCAGCGGGCCGCTTCATCAAGACCGAAGTGGTGCAGGTGGTCTTTGCGCCAGTACCCGGTGAATTGATCAGCCTCGAAGGCCCCAACCAATACCAGGCCGGTGACGCCATCATCACGGGTTGCACCGGCGACCGCTGGAGTGTCGATCGGCATCGCTTCGACGCTAAATACCAGGCGGTTACGCCAACGATCGATGGGCAGGATGGCAGCTACACGGCGAGGCCGGTACCGGTGTTGGCCAAGCAGATTCATGACGCGTTTACCGCCGCGCGTTCTGCCGGTCGTGACGTATTACGCGGCGAGGCCGGCGACTGGCTGATGCAGTATGGGCCAGGAGACTACGGCGTATGCGGCAAAAGCCGTTTCGAGCGCGTTTATCAACGGATCGATTAGACCCGTGGGGCAGCGGTCACTTAGGGTTTGGCTTCGACAAAGTCGATCGGTGCAATGGCATCGGCCCAGCAGTTGGGCGTTTCATACAGGCGCACACGTTCCAGTTTGAGGTTGTTGCCGTAGGCGTGCGTGTAATGCGGTTCGAGGATACGGAATGCAGCCGTTGCCAGGTTTTCGGCGGTGGGCACCACATCGAGTAGCACGGTTTTATGTCCGGGAATTTTTTCCAGAAGCAGCACCACTTCGGTGTCGCCCCGGTAGGCCAGAAACGCATGATCCCAATGGTCAACGACTTCGCGCAGGGCAATCGTTTTGATGTCGCTAAAGTCCATCACCATGCCATGAGCCGTATCGCCCGCCTTGTCGATCACATCGCCCGACAGCGTGATCTCCATGGCGTAGCGATGCCCGTGCAGATGACGGCACTGGCTGCGATGATCGGGGATGCGGTGGCCGGCGTCAAATTCCAGCCGGCGAGTAATGCGCATGACTTCTGGCAAATTCCGGTTCAAATCAAGGCCGTGATTGTATCATTGCGGCATGAGTACGCCGAAGTTGCCCGTCACCGCCAACGCCAGCGGTCAGCCTGTGAAATGGCTGACCTTTAGCGATCATGACCCGGATTTTCTGAATCTCACTTATGTCTATCCGGTGTTGTCGCGTCGCATGCAGGGCATTTCCATCGGCATCAACCTCAATACCAACAATGCCTGTAACTGGGCCTGTGCCTACTGCCAGGTGCCTGGGCTTCATCGTGGCGAGGCCCCCGAAGTCAATCTCGGGTTGCTGGAAGC
>JBDQLO010000126.1:0-3877 GCA_040262735.1 Fluviibacter sp. | reverse complement strand
GCTATGAAGTCAGCGCCGCTCTTAGACCGCAAGCCACAATCCATTTCCGTAAAGGCGGATGCCCGAGTGGCGGCGCGTGCACAACGCCTGACGCAGATGGCCGGCAAAATCCACTTTCCGGAGTCGCTGCCCGTCAGCGGCCGTAAGGACGAGATCGCGGCGGCGATTGCCGCCAACCCGGTCGTGATCGTTTGCGGGGAAACGGGCTCCGGTAAAACGACCCAGTTGCCGAAGATCTGCCTGGAACTCGGTCGCGGTGTGCAGGGGCTGATCGGCCACACACAACCGCGTCGTCTGGCGGCGCGTTCGGACGCCCGGCGTGACGCCGAAGAGCTCGATCCCCGTATCGGCGAGGGCGTGGGGGTCAAAGTGCGGTTCCAGGATCGCACCGCACCGGATTCACTGATCAAGCTGATGACGGACGGCATTTTACTGGCCGAATCGCAACATGACCCGCTACTCAAAGCCTACGATACGATCATCATCGATGAGGCGCATGAGCGTAGTTTGAATATCGATTTTCTGCTCGGTTACCTGAAGCGCCTGCTGCAGAAGCGCCATGATCTCAAGGTCATCATCACCTCGGCGACGATCGATGCCGAGCACTTTGCGCAGCACTTTGCCATCGACGATAAGCCCGCACCCGTGATTGAAGTTTCGGGTCGACTCTATCCGGTGGAGGTACGCTGGCGACCGATCGAAGATCCACGGGACAAAGTCACCAACAGTAAGCCCGGCGCGCCCGAGCGAACCGAGCGCAGTGCGCGCGACGCGCGTGAAGCAGACGAGGACCGGATGTACGAAGCGATCAGTGAGGCGGTCGATGAATTGGCTCACTGCGGATCGGGCGATATCCTGGTGTTTTTGCCGGGCGAACGCGAGATTCGCGATGCGGCCGAAGTTCTTCGCAAGCGCCACCCGCCGCATACCGAAATTCTGCCCCTCTATTCGCGGCTCTCTGCCGAAGAACAGGATCGGGTCTTTCGTGGCCATAGTGGCCGCCGTGTTGTACTGGCGACTAACGTCGCAGAAACATCGCTCACGGTTCCCGGTATCCGCTATGTGGTCGATGCAGGCCTGGCCCGTGTTAAACGCTATTCGTATCGTAGCAAGGTTGAGCAGCTACAGATTGAGAAAATCTCGCGTGCAGCCGCACGCCAGCGTGCGGGTCGTTGCGGCCGCGTGGCGGATGGCATCTGTATCCGGCTCTACGACGAGCAGGATTTCGAGGCGCGCAGCGAGTTCACCGATCCGGAGATTCTGCGCTCCTCGCTGGCCAGTGTGATCCTGCGCATGCTCGATTTGAAGCTGGGCGATATAACGCAGTTTCCGTTTATCGAGCCACCCCCGGATAAGGCGATCAAAGACGGTTTATTGCTGCTCCAGGAGTTGGGCGCTGTCGATGACCGGCAGCAGTTAACGCGTATCGGGCGCGACCTGGCACGTTTGCCGCTCGACCCGCGATTAGGGCGTATGGTGCTGGCGGCGCGAGAAAACTATTGTCTGACCGAGCTCACGATCATTGCCAGTGCCCTTGGTGCGCAGGATCCGCGCCAACGACCGCCGGAGTACCAGCAGGCTGCCGATGAAGCGCATCGGCGCATTCTGTTCGGGCCAGAGGATCAATCCGAGTTCATCGCCTGGCTCAAGCTCTGGGCCTGGTACGAAGAGGCGCTGAAGCACCATTCGTCGCGCAAGTTGACACAGCTATGCCAGAAAAATTTTCTCTCCATTCTGCGTTTGCGCGAGTGGCGCGATATCCATGGCCAGCTACACACCCTCGCCGCCGAATTGGGTTGGAAATTTAATACAGCACCCGCCACCTACGAGCAGATCCATCGCGCATTGCTGACCGGCTTGCTCGGTAATATCGGTTGCAAGTCGGAAGAGAAGGGTGATTATCTGGGCGCACGCGGTATCCGGTTTGTCGTGCACCCGGGGTCGTATCTGCAGAAGAAAGCCGGTCAATGGATCGTGGCGGCGGAGCTGGCCGAAACCTCACGCCTGTTTGCGCGTTGCGTGGCGCGGGTCAAGCCGGAATGGATCGAACAGATCGGCGCGCATCTGATCCGTCGGAGCTACAGCGAACCGCACTGGGAAAAGAAAGCCATGCAGGTCGTCGCCTATGAGCGAACAACGTTGTACGGTTTAACGCTCCAGGCCAAACGCCGCGTGCATCTTGGCCCGCTGGATCCCGTGGCCTCACGGGAGATTTTTATCCGTGAAGGGCTGGTGGCCGGCGAGATCGACCCGACCTTGGTCAACCGCTGGCCGTTTTACCGGCACAACCAGAAGCTCATTGCCGACATCGAACAGCTGGAGCACAAACAACGCCGTCAGGATGTGCTGGTTGACGACGCACTCATTGAGGCGTTTTACGACGCACGCATGCCTGCCGATATCGTGAACGGTGCCGGTTTCGATGCTTGGCGGCGCGAGGCCGAAAAGGCGAACCCGAAGCTCTTGTATCTGGACCGGGACGATCTGATGCGCCATGAAGCGGGGGGTGTGACGACGGATAACTTCCCGCCGGAGATCGAGATCGGTGGCGCCCGATTTGATCTCTCGTATCACTTTGCCCCGGGCGTTGCCGACGATGGTGTGACGCTGACGTTGCCGTTGGCTTACTTAAATCGCCTGTCGCCGGAAGCCTGCGAATGGGTGGTGCCGGGACTGTTACGTGAGAAGGTGCTGCAACTGCTAAAGCAGTTACCGCAACGTTATCGCAGCAAGCTGGTACCGTTGCCAAGCTTTGTGGATGAATTTATCGCGGCGCAAGCCAATCAAACGGATCGAGCGCGAACGGGCCTGTTAGCCGCACTGATCCATCACATTCTGTTTGAGCGGGGTCTCAACGCACGGGGTTGGACGCTGACACCGGATGCTTTTGCGCCGGAGTCGTTGCCCGCGCATCTGTGCATGAACTTCCGGTTGGTCGATGCCGATGGCCGCCAACGTGACCAGTCGCGTAGCCTAAGCGAACTAAGGGCGCGTTGGGCGCAAGAGGCGCGTCAGGCTTTTAGCGAATCAGCCCAGGCAGCTGTGCAGGCAGCTCAGACACAATCGACACAAGCGGCTGCTTCAGATAACCCTACGATATCGTTGGCACCGGCCAACACCGCCGGTATCACGACCTGGAGTTTTGGCGAACTGCCTGAAATGATGGAACTCACGGTCGATGGGCAGGCCCTGTTCGGTTATCCGGTATTGCAGGATGATGGGGATTCGGTGTCGATCCGCGTCTTTGATTCTCCGGATGGGGGGCGTGCTATCCACCGACAGGGGTTGTTACGCCTGTTCTCGCTGGCCTTGCACGAACCCTGGAAAGGTTTTGAGAAGCAGCTGCGCAAGGATAGCGAACTCGGTATGCGTTATATGCCGCTGGGTGATGCGGCAGATCTGGCACATCAGCTGCTGTGGGCGGCCCTACAACAAGCCTGCTTGTCCGAGAACCCGCCGGATTGGCCGAAAAACGAAGCAGCATTTTCTGAAGCGGCGCGCCGTGGTCGCGAGCGTTTCGGATTACTGCTGCAGGAGCTGACTCGCCTGGTTCGGTCGGTGCTGGATGAATGGGCGAGCATTCGTAAACGATTGCTGACGGCAAAAGCCTGGCCGGCGGCAGCGGCCGATATCGAGGCCCACTTGAACCGCCTGGTGACGCCGCGCTTTGTGCGCGAGATTGGGCGCGACCATCTGCAACACCTGCCGCGTTATCTCAAGGCGCATAATGTCCGACTCGACCGTCTTAAAACGGGGGGTGCCCCCGCGCAAGCCCGCGATCAGGCGGCACTCGCTGATTGGAATCGTTTGTGGCAGTCTTATGAACGACGCGCCCGTGAATTGGCGCGCAGTGGCGTGCAGGATGATGACGATGATG